>NZ_DASQPW010000265.1:0-5644 GCF_035643755.1 Stackebrandtia sp.
GGGCTGCCCGCCCGACGTGGCGGTCCTGCCCGGCGCGGGCGCCGCGGGCGGGATCGGCGCCGCCCTGTTCGCCCTGGGGGCCCGGCGCGAATCCGGGGCGGCCCTGATCAGCCGCGCCGTCGGTCTCGACGCCGCGCTGGACGCCTGCGACCTCGTCATCACCGGCGAGGGCAGCTTCGATCGGCAGTCGCTACGCGGCAAACTCGTGTCCAATGTGGCAGAAGCCGCCCGGTCCCGCGGAGTGCCGTGCGTGGTCGTGGCCGGGCGCGTCGACGCCGACGCGCGGGAGATGGCGCGCGCGGGTATCACCAGCGCCCTGTCCCTCACCGAACACTTCGGTTCCACCGACAAGGCCATGACCCAGGCCGCACGCGGACTGAGCGAACTCGGCGCCGACCTCGCCCGACGCCGCGCCCCGCGCGACGGGAGCGGCTAGCGGCGGTCTCGACACGTGGCCCGGCCGCTCTCAGCGCGGCGGACCAGCGACTCGTTCCTGACGGGCCTGACGGGCCTGGCGGCCGCGCCTCCACGCCGGGGTGTCGCCGGCAGAGGCGTTCGACGCGATCATCTCGATCCCGAGGGTGACACGGGAATCGTCGGTCGCGTTCTGACCCGCCGTTTCGCGGGGTCCCGGGGCAACCGTGTCGAGGTCCCGCGAAACATCCACCCGCGTCGCGGCCCTGTGCGATCGTCGTAGGGTCGTGGCAACAATCCTCACAGGCGTGGAATGTCGCCGGACGTGATCACGTTCGCTACGGTGGAAACTGACAGACGTCTCTTAAGGGAGTAACACCGTGACCGACACGCAGACCGAGACCACCAATCCGACCGGTGTCTCGTTGACCGATGAGGCCGCCGCGAAGGTGAAGGCGCTGCTGGAGCAGGAAGGCAACGCCGACCTGAAGCTGCGGGTGGCGGTGCAACCGGGCGGGTGTTCGGGGCTTCGTTACCAGCTGTACTTCGACGACCGCTCCCTGGACGGTGACCAGGTGAAGGAGTACGACGGCTTCGGCGTCGTCGTCGACCGGATGAGCGTCCCGTACCTCACCGGCGCCAGCATCGACTTCGCCGACCGCATCGACGCCCAGGGCTTCACCATCGACAACCCGAACGCCACGGGATCGTGCGCCTGCGGCGACTCGTTCCACTAAAGGCCGCCCACAGCAGTCTTTAAATCGTGACGGGGTGCCCGACGCCTGGTGTGCCGCCGCGCGTCGAGGCATTATCCTCGATTAAGCCCGGTCGTTTCCCGGCCGGGCTGTTTTTGTTGCCTCTCGCTAGGACCCTTCGCGATGAAGATCGCCGTGACCGGCTCGATCGCCACCGACCACCTCATGCACTTCCCGGGCAAGTTCGCCCACCAGTTCATCGAAGACAAGATCGACAAGGTCTCCCTGTCGTTCCTCGTGGACGACCTGGTGCTGCGGCGCGGCGGGATCGCCTCGAACATCTGCTTCGGCATGGCGCAGCTCGGCCTGTCACCGATGCTGGTGGGCGCCGTCGGCAAGGACTTCTTCGACGACTACGCGGGCTGGCTGTCCGGCCACGGCGTCGACGTCGAGTCGGTGTACGTCTCCGACACCGCGCACACCGCGCGGTTCGTGTGCACCACCGACGAGGACATGTGCCAGATCGGCTCCTTCTACGCCGGGGCCATGGCCGAATCGTCCAAGATCGACCTCGCCCCGGTCCACGAGCGCTCCGGCGGCCTCGACCTGGTTCTGGTGAGCGCCAACGACCCCGCCGCCATGGTGCGGCACTCCGCGCAGTGCCGCGAGCTCGGCATCCCGTTCGCCGCCGACCCCTCCCAGCAACTGGCCCGTTTGGACGGTGACGGGGCCCGCGAGCTCATCGAGGGCGCGAAGTTCCTGCTCACCAACGAATACGAGAAGGAACTGCTGGAGAACAAGACCGGCCTCACCCACGAGCAGATCCTCGACAAGGTCCAGGTCCGCGTCACCACGCTGGGCAAGGACGGCGTGGAGATCGTCGGCCGCGGCCTCGACCGCATCCACGTGCCCGTCGCCCGCGAGATCAACGCCTACGACCCCACGGGCGTCGGCGACGGCTTCCGCGCGGGATTCTTCGCGGCGCTGTCGTGGGGCCTGACCGCCCGCCGCGCCGCCGAGGTCGGCAGCCTGCTGGCCACCCTGGTGTTGGAAACCGTTGGCACCCAGGAATACCTGGTCGACCCGACGGTCTTCATCCAGCGGCTCGGCGAGTCCTACGGGCCCGCCTGCGCCGCCGAGGTGTCCCCGCACGTGCTGAAGAGCGTGTAGCGCCCCGTCGCGCGACCGTCGGCCCACCGCATCGAGGTACAGCGTGCGCTACCTCGATGCGGTAGCTGACGGCAATGTGTCCACGCGCTGTCCGTGGTGTCGTGAATAGGTCGTGAATCCTCACGACCCTATTCAATGGACACTCCGTTAAGGACTTCGAAGTGACAACGCAAGCCTCGCGCGACACCGCGTCCCCTCCGACCGCCCCGATCCGCCGATCCGCCGTGGCGCGACTGATCCAGCGCCGACCGATGGCGAGCTTCTTCGTCATCGCCTACCTGGGCAGCTGGGTGCTGTGGCTGCCGTACATCCTCGGCCCGGACGGGCTCGGCCTCGAACCGGGCATCGAGCTGCCCAAGCTGCTGGGCAGCACCGAGCTGGCCGGCGTGCTCCCCGGCGCCTACGCCGGCCCGCTGGGGGCGGCGTTCCTGGTGACCCTGGTGGCCGGCGGCGGGCCCGCGCTGCTGCGGTGGCGCCACCGGCTGAACCGCTGGCGCGTCGGCGTGAAGTGGTACCTGCTCGCGCTGGTGGGCACCCCGGCCCTGCTGATGCTGGGAACGCTGCCGCTGCCCGGCGTCCTCGACGACGTGCGGGCGCCGGGCGCCGCGGTGGTGGCCACGTACGTCGCGATGCTGCCGCTCCAGATCGTCACCAGTGGACTCGCCGAGGAACCGGGGTGGCGGGACTTCGCGCTGCCGATCCTGCAATACCGCTACGGCCCGCTGCGCGGCACCGGCATGCTCGGCGTGCTGTGGGCGATCTGGCACTTCCCGCTCTTCGCCACCCGGTGGTCCTATATGGGTGACCGGGTGGGCAGGCCCGAGTGGTACGGCACGATCGCCGTGTTCACCGTCATGTGCGTCATGATCAGCTTCTTCATCACCTGGGTGTTCAACCGCACCAACGAAAGCCTGCCGCTGGCGATGATGCTGCACGCCAGCGTCAACAACACCGCCAGCGTCCTGTTGTTCGCGATCTTCCCGGCGCTGCCGATGGACCTGGGCCTGCTGCCGGCGCTGATCGCGTTCACCGCGGTGGGGCTGGCGGTCCTCGTCGCCACCCGCGGCGGGCTGGGCTACCGGCGCCCCGAGGTCGGCCCCGAACTGTCGGTGCGCCTGCTGCCCGGCGGCTGACGACCCGGCTCACGGCCCGTTGTACGGCGGCGGGTCGAAGGGCTCCATCCACTGCGGATTCTGGCCCTGGACCACGGCGTTGATCCGGTCCAGGGTCTCCGATCCCTTCTCCCAATATCCACTGTGGCCCGAGGTGCCGCCGGGGAGGACGCGCATGCCGTCCAGCTTCTCGGGGTCCTGGCCGTCCTCGGGGAACGGCGTGACGTTCACGATGTCGGTCAGTCCGCGCATGGTCCACGAGTGCCCGACCCCCTTGTAGTCGTTGACGCTGTTCACGCCGGGACCGGCGCCGACGCTGGCGACCTGCACGAAGTTGTCCAGGTTCATGTTGTATTTCGACGCCGCGTGCGCCGAGGTGACCCCGCCGAAGCTGTGCGCCACCAGGGTGCTGTTGAACCCGCCGAGGTGGGTGGCGCGCAGCCCGTTGGTAAACGACGCCAGGCGCTCGGCCGAGCCGTCGGTGTTGTATCGGGTGTCGCCGCCGGCGGCGTCCAGGGCGTTGCCCGGGGTGTCGTAGCCGAGCCACATGATGGAGGCGGTGTTGGCGTTGGGCCGCATGGCCTCGGCGCGGCTGATCAGGCTCGTGGAGTCGGAGTGGTCGAGGGAGTTGTCGAAGTCGTTGGACACCCCGGGCACCTGGGTGACGACGTTGGAGGCGGTGTCGGGGTCGCCCAGCGAGATGACGACCCGTCCGTCGCCCGCGGTGTCGAAACCCAGCAGGAACCGGTCGGGGCGGTTGATCTCCGCTTGCAACGCCTTGAGCCGCTTGTTCTCCTTGGCCAGCTGGTCCCCCCGGGACCGCAGGACCGGGTCGAAGGGGTTCTCGTACAGCTGCGGGACCACCTGATTGAGCTCCGCCTCGTTGGCGTCCAGTCGCGACGTCAACACCGCGCGGTTGGCCTCGTCGCGGGCCAGCGCGGGAATCCCGTCCACCTGGGCGATCCGCTCGGGATGGAGGCGCAGCAGCTCCTGGCGCTGCCGCGGTGACAGATTCGTCCACCAGTCGTGCACCTGGGCCGCCGAGTGCTCGGGGTCCTTCGGGTTGGCCGGGGGAGTCAACCGCGACACGTCCGGCGTCGGCGGGGCGCCCAGCGTGGAGGGGGTGCCGAAGTCGCTCAGCGCCGAGGAGGTTTCCCTGTCGGCCGTGGTGGCGTCCTTGACGCCCTCGGCCATCAACTCGTTGGCCCGCTTGGCGAGCCGGAGGTTCTTCTGGTGGTTCGTCCTGGCCTGGGCGCTGGCCTTGGCCAACGGACCCCACAGGTCCTCCCGCCACCGATAGTCGACGCGCCCCTTGGCGGTGTCGAAGTCCGCGCCCGGCAGGGACTTCGCGATGTCGGCGCCGCGCATCGCCTTGGCCTTGGCCGGTCCCAGCGCGTCGGCCAGCCGGGTCGCGGCCTTGGCGGCGCCCTGGAGCTTGTCGCGCACCTCGTCCAGGTTCTCGACGTGGCCGCGCAGGGTCCGCACCGCCGTGTCGGCGTCGGCGCCGTTCCAGGAGCCCGGCAGCCGCGACCGGTGCCCGTCCACTTGGCCCCCATGGGAATCGGCCGATCGCGACATGCCGGTCAGCGACCGGGCCCGGTCGTGAATGCCCGCGATGTTGAGCGTGCGCAACTGTCCGAAGTCCATGGTCACCTGTCCCTGGTCGTGGTCCGGGTAACCCACTGACGGGTGCGGGGTGCCGAAAGGTTGGCAGGAACGCTAAATCGGTCCCAGATCCGCGACGCCCGCCTCGGATCGCAGGCGCCGCAACACCCGCGGCAGCTCGGCCAGGAACCGGTCGACGTCGGCGGCGGTGGTCTCGCGGGAAAGCGACACCCGAATGTTGCCGTAGGACAACACGCCCATGGCCTCCAGCACATGGGACGGACGCAGGGTCGAGGCCGTGCACGCCGACCCCGCCGACACCGCGAAGCCCCGCTCGTTCAATGCCTGCAGCAGCGGTTCGCCGTCCTCGAACGGATTGGAGAAGGTGACGATGTGCGGCAGCCGCCGGTCGGCGTCGCCCACGACGTCCACATAGGGGATCTCGGCGAGCTCGGCGCGGACGCGCGCCGTCAGCGCCCGCAATCGGGCGTCCTCGGCGTCCATCTCGGAGGCCACCGCCCGCAGCGAGGCGGCGGCGGCCACGATGGCGGGAAGGTTGCGGGCGCCCGGCGAGCCCGCCTCGGCGACGTCGTCGGGCCACGGCGAACGCCAACGGGTTCCCTCCCGCACCACCAGGACGCCGACCCC
>NZ_DASQPW010000266.1:0-3079 GCF_035643755.1 Stackebrandtia sp.
AGCCGCGCCCCGGCGTACAGGGCGTCGCCGCCGTTGTCGCCCGCGCCCACCAGCAGCGTGACGTGCGAGCCGTACACGCCGCCGGAATCGGTCAGCAGCTGCGCGATCCGCGCGGCGAGACCGGCCGCGGCCCGCCGCATCAGGGTGCCGTCCGGCAGGGTGGCCATCAGCGCGGACTCTGCCTGGCGGACCTGCGCCACCTTCCACACGCCCCGCATCTCAGCGCTCCGCGATCACGATGGCCGAGGCGATGCCGCCGTCGTGCGACAGCGACAGGTGCCAGCGTTCGACGCCGCGCTCGTTGGCGGCGGAGGCCACCGTCCCGCCGACGGTCAGCCAGGGGCGTCCGTCCGGATCGGACACGATCTCGCAATCGTGCCAATGTAGACCCGCCGGCGCCCCGAGCGCCTTGGCCACCGCCTCCTTGGCGGCGAAGCGGGCGGCCAGCGACTCGTAGGAGCGGGGGTTACCGGCGGCGGTGAGCTGCTCGGCCTCGGTGAACAGCCGGTCGGCCAGAAGTGGCGTGCGCCGGACCGCCTTCGCGAAGCGCTCCACCAACACCACGTCGATTCCAACCGCCACAATCACGCCAGCCACTGTGACACATGAGAAGCGGATTGTCACCCAGGGAACCGCAATTGCCATCCAGTGTCATTCGACGGTGACGGACTTGGCGAGGTTGCGGGGCTGGTCGATGTCGAGCCCCTTGGCGGCGGCGAGCTCGCACGCGAAGACCTGCATCGGCACCGCCGTCACCAGCGGCGCCAGCAGGGTGGGCACCCGCGGGGTGAACACCACCTGGTCCACGTGGGGCGCCACCACCTCGTCGCCCTCCTCGGCGATGGCGATGACGGTGGCGCCGCGCGCCGACACCTCCTGGATATTGGAGATCACCTTGTCGTGCAGCACCGCGCGCCCGCGCGGGGACGGCACCACCACGACGACCGGGGTTCCCTTCTCTATCAAGGAGATCGGGCCGTGCTTGAGCTCGCCGGCGCCGAAGCCCTCGGCGTGCATGTACGCCAGCTCCTTGAGCTTGAGCGCGCCCTCCAGCGCCACCGGGTAACCGACGTGGCGGCCGATGAACAGCGCCCGGTCGGCGTCCGGCATGGCGCGGGCCAGGGCGCGGACCGGTTCGCACGCCTGGAGCATGGCGGCGATCTTGTCCGGGGTGGCGGCGAGCTCGGCCACCACCGCGGCCACCTCGTCGGCGTACTTGATGCCGCGCACCCCGGCCAGGTGCAGGCCGACCAGGTAGCAGGCCACGAGCTGGGTGAGGAAGGCCTTGGTGGACGCCACGGCCACCTCGATGCCGGCGCGGGTGTACAGCACCGCGTCGGATTCGCGCGGGATGGTGGAGCCGACGGTGTTGGAGATCGCCAGCACCCGGGCCTTCTGGTCCTTGGCGTGGCGCAGCGCCATCAGGGTGTCCATGGTCTCGCCGGACTGAGAGATCGCGATGACCAGTGTGGAGCGATCCAGAACCGGGTCGCGGTAACGGAACTCGCTGGCCAGCTCCACCTCGACCGGAATCCGCGTCCAGTGCTCGATGGCGTACTTGGCGACCATTCCGGCGTGGTACGAGGTGCCGCAGGCCACGATGAAGATCTTGTCGACGTCGCGAAAGTCCTGATCGGACATGCGCACCTCGTCGAGGGTGATGTCGCCGGATTCGCTGAACCGGCCGCGCAGGGTGTCGGCCACGGCGCGCGGCTGCTCGGCGATCTCCTTGAGCATGAAGAACTCGTGACCGTCCTTTTCGGCGGCCGAGGCATCCCAGTCCACATTGAAGGACTTGCCCTCGGTGAGATTGCCGTCGAAGTCGGTGACGGTGATGCCGGCGCCGTCGATGGTGATCACCTGGTCCTGGCCCAACTCGACGGCCTCGCGGGTGTGCGAGATGAACGCCGCCACGTCCGAGGCCAGGAAGTACTCGCCGTCGGCCACCCCCGCCACCAGCGGCGAGTTGCGGCGGGCGCCCACGACGGTTCCGGGGCTTCCGGCGTGGACGGCCAGCAGGGTGAAGGCCCCCTCCAGGCGGCGGCACGTCCGGCGCATCGCCTCGGCCAGGTCGTCGACCTCCTTGAGCTCGGCCGACAGCAGGTGCGCCACGCACTCGGAGTCGGTGTCGGACAGGAATTCCACCCCGCCGTCCTCCAGCTCGGCGCGCAGCTGCGCGAAGTTCTCGATGATGCCGTTGTGGATGACGGCGGTGCGGCCGTCGGCCGACAGGTGCGGGTGGGCGTTGCGGTCGGTGGGCGCGCCGTGGGTGGCCCAGCGGGTGTGGCCGATGCCGGCGCGCGCCCGGGCGAGGCCGCCGCGTTCGCGCACCGCCTCTGACAGATTCGCCAGCTTGCCCGCGCGCTTCTCGGTAACCAGCGATTCGCCGTCCAGCAGGGCGACGCCCGCGGAGTCGTAGCCGCGGTATTCCAGGCGACGCAGTCCCTCGCCAATGACCTCGATCGCCGGTTTCGGGCCGACGTAGCCCACGATTCCGCACATGGCGGCAAGCGTACCCGAGCTTCAATCAAACGCATTGCGCGTTCATCGGGTTTTCAATCACGCTGATTGTTCATAGAGCGTTCACATCACCTGCGCCCCGGGAACCGGGCCCGCGGCCAGGTGAATGTCGTGGGCGACGCGCCGCATCCGCAGCCGGGCGGCCAGCGCGTGGGCGTGGTGGGTGTGGCGGGTGAGGAACAGCGTGGTGGGGCCCGAGCCCGACACCAGGGCGGCCAGCGCGCCATCGGCCAGCCCCGCCGCGGCCACCTCGCGCAGCCCGGGCCGCAGCGACCAGGCCGCCTCGGTCATGTCGTTGTGGAGCCGCTCGGCCAGCTCGGCCGTGCAGCCGTGGCCCACGGCGTCCAACAGCCCGGACACATCGGACGCATACGAGCCGATGCCGTTGTCGCGCAGGCGATCCACCTCGGCGTACGCCCGCGGCGTCGCGATCTGGCCGTCGGCGGTGGCCACCACCCAGTGGTAGCGCCCGGCGTCGGCGACCGGCTCGACCCGCTCGCCGCGGCCGGTGCCCAGCGCGGTGCCGCCCACCAGGCAGAACGGCACGTCGCTGCCCAGC
>NZ_DASQPW010000267.1:0-2974 GCF_035643755.1 Stackebrandtia sp.
TTCTCAAACCCGACTGATTAACCGCAGAAACCCGACAGATGAACGTGCCGTGCCCCTAAATCCTGATAGGCAGCGGAATCTCCTTCTCCAGCTGAACAAAGGGGTCACATGAAGGTCACATTCTTGGTTCACTCGCTGGACCGGGTCGGGGGCATCACTCGCGCCACCCTGACCACAGCATCGGCACTGGCAGTGCGCGGGCATCAGGTGGAGATCGTCTCCATGTTCCGACAACGTCCGCGACCACGGTTCGCGGTCGATCCGAGGGTTCGGCTCGTGGCCCTGGTCGATGGGGTTTCGCCGAGTGGGCGGCGGAGGACATCGCGGGAGCGGCGGCTGGAGGCGCGGGCGTCGCGGATCTATCCGCGGGGCGACACGTTCTACGGGAACGTCTACAACGGCCTGATCGACGAGCGGCTGGCGGGATTCCTGGCCGGCTGCGACGCCGAGGTGGTCATCGGGACGACGCCGGGCATCAACGTGTACCTGTCGCGGCTGCGGCCGCGGGCGGCGGTCATCGCGCAGGAGCACATGTTCTACGAGCATCACGAGGACTCGCTGCGGACGGAGCTTTCCGTGGCGTACCAGCGGATGGACGCGATCGTGACGCTGACCGAGCGGGACGCCGAGCATCACCGGCGGGCGCTGCCGCGGCTGGCGTCGCGGGTGGAGTGCATTCCCAACTCGGTGCCGATCCCGGCCGAGCCGCCGTCGCGGGGGGACAGTCGCACGATCGTCGCCGCCGGGCGGTTGGAGACGCCGAAGAACTTCATGATGCTGCTGGACGCCTTCGCCTTGGTGGCCCGGCGGCATCGGGACTGGACGCTGCGGATCGTCGGGGACGGGAGCATGCGCGACGAGCTGCGGCAGCGGGCCGACGCGCTCGGGCTGGGTGCCCGGGTGTGGTTCCCGGGCGAGATCACGCCGATGGACCGGGAGTGGGCCGGGGGCGAGATCGCCGCCGTGACCTCCGACTTCGAGTCCTTCGGGCTGACGATCGTGGAGGCGATGCACGCCGGGCTGCCCGTGGTGTCGACGGCGTGCCGGTACGGGCCGCCCGAGATCATCACCCCCGGGCAGGACGGCATGCTGAGCCCCGTGGGAGACGCCGCGGGGTTCGGCGCGCAGCTGGATCGGCTGATCGCCGACACGCGGCTGCGGCGGCGGCTGGCGCGGGCGGCGCGGCGGCGGGCGCGGTGCTTCACGCCCGACGAGATCATCGTCGACTACGAGAAGCTGTTCACCCGGCTGGTGGAGCAGCGGGAGCTGGCGGTCAGTCGGGCTTGACGCGGTGCAGGCGGCCGCGCACCTCCTCGACCACGCGGCGCTGCGCGGCCGAGGGCCAGCGGCCGGCGTCCAGCAGCTTGACCAGCAGCTCGGCCACCGGCTCCGGCAGCGACAGCGACGCCGCCTCGGCGGGCTCGGCCGCGGTGCGGGGCAGGTAGCGGCGCAGCTCGGTGAGGATCACGCGCTCGGGGGTCGTGGCGCGATGGTCCGCCCAGGAGGGACAGCGCGCGAGCTCGCCGTGGGTGGCGCACCAGGCGATGTCGGCGTGGATCGCGGCGTCGACCAGGTGGGAGCGCACGGTTTCGGGACGGCGGGGGCCCGCGTCGACCAGGCGGCGGGCCGCGGCGCCGACCAGGACCTTGATCAGCTTGTCCATTCCCGACGGCACGCGGGCGCACTGGGCGACCACCTCGGCGGCCACTCCCGCGTTGGAGACCTCGGGGTCGACGGCGGCGGCCAGTTCGGCGAAGCGCCTGGGCCAGTCGGCGTCGTCGCGGTGGATGTCCATGGGGGCCTGGTGAACCGCGGATTCGCGGCGGGAGGCGGAATCCACCAGCCGCAGCGATGTGTCCACGATGTCGCGTCGGATGTCGCGGGGGTGGTCGTCGGAGGCGGGCGGCTCCTGGGAGACCCCGTACAGCACCTCGTCCACCACCGAGGTGGTGCGGCGGTTGCCGACCGCCTTGTCGCGCAGCTCCGCGAAGGACGGGAACGCCTCGTCGGGGGCGGGAGCCACGCCGCCTTGTCGGTGCCCGTCGATGCCGATCACCATCTAAGGATGCCTCACCAAATCGAACAAACGCTGAGAGGAGGTCCCCCCATCGACCGGAACCGAGATTTAGAAGCCGAGCCGCTGCAGGTATTTCGGGTTCTTCTGCCAGTCCTTGGCGATGCGGACGTGCAGGTCGAGGTAGACGCGCGAGTCGAGCAGCTTCGCGATCTCCTTGCGGGCGTGGGTTCCCACGACGCGCAGGCGCGAGCCGCCCTTGCCGATCACGATGGCCTTCTGGGACGAGCGCTCCACATAGATCTCGGCGTAGATCTTCTTGCGCGGGCCGTCCTCGGTCTCCTCGTCCTCGATGTCCTCGATGACCACGGCGATGGAGTGGGGCAGCTCGTCGCGGACGCCCTCCAGGGCGGCCTCGCGCACCAGCTCGGCGATCATGACCCGCTCGGGTTCGTCGGTGATCATGTCGTCGGGGTACAGCTGCGGGGACTCGGGCAGGTGCGCCGACAGCACGTCCACCAGGATGTCGAGGCGCTCCTCGGTCACCGCGCTCACGGGCACGATCTCGGCGAAGTCGGACATCTCGTTGACGGCCATCAGCTGCTTGGCCAGCTGGGCCTTGCTCACCAGGTCGCACTTGGTGACCACGGCGATCACCTTGGCGCGCAGGCCCTCCACCTCGCGGGCGATGAAGCGGTCTCCGGGTCCGAGCGGCTCGTTGGCCGGGATGCACACGCCCACCACGTCGACCTCGGCCCAGGTCTGGCGCACCTGGTCGTTGAGGCGCTCGCCCAGCAGCGTCTTCGGCTTGTGGAGTCCGGGGGTGTCAACCAGGATGAGCTGGGACTGTGGACGGTGCAGGATGCCGCGGACCACGTGACGGGTGGTCTGGGGACGGTTGGAGGTGATGGCGATCTTGGAGCCGATGATCGCGTTGGTCAATGTGGACTTTCCGGCGTT
>NZ_DASQPW010000268.1:0-9729 GCF_035643755.1 Stackebrandtia sp.
ATCCGGACGCGGACGTAGGCGCGGCGGCCGCCGCGGCGCTGCGCGAGCTGTCGCGGCGGCTCGATCGTCCACTGTGATGGGCGAACGCCGCGTCAGGTCTTGCGGATCGCGGCGAGGAAGAGGTCGCAGAGGTCCCTGGCGTACTGCCCGAGGTCCAGATCGGGGTCGGAGATCAGCAGCTCGGCGACCGCATCCATGGCGGCGCGGATGCTGGTGGCCACCAGCCGCCGGTTCACCTCGCGGAACTGCCCGGCGCACTGCCCCATCTCGATGACGCGCTCCATCGCGCTGAGCATGATGTCGGCGCCGGTGATGTCGGGTACGGCGTAGCGGGCGTAGGCGGCGATCTGGGCCAGGGCCAACAGCTGGTTGCGGTTGGCGCCCAGGAACTCGAGGTTGGATTCGATGAAGGCGCTCAGCTTGGACGTGGCGTCGGGGGCGGACTCGACGCGGGAGCGGACGTGGGCCTCACCGTTGGCCACGACCTGGGCGGCGACCTGGATGATGAGCTCCTCCTTGCCCGCGAAGTGGTAGGAGATCACCCCCTTGCTGATGCCCGCGCGCTGGGCGATCTTGGCCAGGGAGGTCTGGACGTAGCCCTCCTCGGCGATCGCGTCGATGGCGCAGGACACGATCTGGGCGCGCCGCGCCTCCTCGATGAAGGAGCGCTTCTTCTCGTCTGCCCCATTTTCTGACCGCATGGCCAAAAGGTAACACGGTTGACCAAATATTTGGCTCGATCCCTTGCCGCGTTCTGACCCATCGTGCTAGCGTTTGGCCAGTTGGTCAAAAATCTAGTCCGCCGATCAGATAGTTGCCTGGTTGGTTACGAGAGGAAGCCGGATGAGCACCGAAACTCAGACGCCGATCCACCTGGCGGGCGCCCTGGCGCCGGTGCCGGACGAGATCGACGCCGTGGACCTGCCGGTGCGGGGCAGCCTGCCAAAGGAGCTGAACGGCCGCTATCTGCGCAACGGCCCGAACCCGCGGCCGGGCGAGAATCCGGGCCACTGGTTCGCCGGGCACGGCATGCTGCACGGCGTGCGGATCGCCGACGGCAGGGCCGAGTGGTATCGCAACCGCTGGGTCCGCACCGCCAAGCTGGCCGGCGAGCCGCGCCAACGCCCCGACGGCGGCGTCAACCTGACCGCCCACTCGGCCAACACCCACGTCATCCACCACGATGGACACCTGCTGGCGCTCAGCGAGGGCGGTCTTCCGTACGAAGTGGACCGCGAGCTGAACACCCTCGGCCCCTGCGACTTCGGCGGCCGCCTCACCACGGCGATGACCGCCCACCCCAAGCGGGACCCCGTCACCGGAGAGCTGTTCTTCTTCGGGTACTCCCTGAAGCCGCCGTACCTGACCGGCCACCGGCTGTCGGCCCGCGGCGAGCTGGTGTCCAGCACGCCGATCGACGTGCCCGGGCCGACCATGATGCACGACTTCGCCATCACCGAGCGCTTCATCATCTGGATGGACCTGCCGATCACCTTCCACCCCGAGCTGGTCGGCAAGGGCTCGCCGTTCCAATGGGACGACGCCTACGGCGCCCGGCTCGGCGTGATGCCGCGCGACGGAAAGCCGCGGGTGACGTGGTTCGACGTCGAGCCCTGCTACGTCTTCCACGTCGCCAACGCCTTCGACGACGGCGACGACGTCGTGCTGGACGCGGTGCGCTACGACCGCTCGGGCTGGGCCCGGGTCTGGACCGGCGCCCGCGACGCCGCCGACGGCAACATCGCGCTGTACCGCTGGCGGCTCGACCTGGCCGGCGGCACCGCGAGCGGAAGATACCTGGACGACACCGGCGTCGAGTTCCCCACCATCAACGAGACCCGCCTCGGGCGGCCCAACCGCTACCTGTACTCGGTGGCCGACGACTTCGAGGCCGAGCGCGCCGCGTTCGTCAAGTACGACACCGTTTCCGGCTCCAGCGCCGCCCACCGGCTCGAGCCCGGCATGCGGCCGGGCGAGGCCGTGTTCGTGCCCGCCGCGGACGCCACCCGCGAGGACGACGGCTGGCTGTTGTCCATAGTGACCGAACGGTCGGGGCGAAGCTCCGAGCTGCTGGTGTGCGACGCCAGTGACCCCACCGCGGCGCCCCGCGCCGCCATCGAACTGCCCCGCGCCGTACCGGCCGGGTTCCACGGCTCCTGGATCGAGGAAGAGTAAAACATATGAGCGACAACGACAACAGCAAGCGCGGCGCGGCCGTGATCGGCATCCTGCTCGACGTCCTGCCGCCCCTGATCGCCTACTTCGGACTGCGGGCCTTCGGTGTCAGCACCGAGCTGGCGCTCCTGGGCAGCACGGCGGTGGCGGCGCTGCGGGTGATCTTCGTGGCGGCGCTGACTCGCCAGTTCGACGCGATCGCCGGGTTCGTCATGGCGATCTACGGCCTGTCGGCGGCGATGACGCTGCTCAGCGGGGATCAGCGGATTCTGCTGCTGCGCGACTCCATCACCACCGGGGTACTGGCGCTCGGCCTGTTGATCAGCTTCGCGATCCGCCGTCCCCTGATCTACTACGCCGCCAAGCGCGCGGGCGGCCCCGCGGGCCATGCCGAGTGGGAGACCCGCTGGGCCAACGAGCCCGGCGTCCGCCACACCTTCATGACGCTGACCATGGGCTGGGGCCTGGGCCTGTTGGCCGAGGCGCTGGTGCGGGTGCCGCTGATCTACGTGCTCAAACCCGACGTGGTGGTCGGACTGTCCACGGTGCTGCAAATCGCCACCGTCGCGGGGCTGGTCGTCTGGAGCATCAAGTACGTCAAGGGCCGCCAGGCTCGCGCGAACGCCGTCGCCGCCTGACGCGTTCGGTCAGCTCCTCGGGCAACAGATGCCACAAAACCCAAAAATACGTAACATAGATGAACATCTATTAGCGTTTCGGATTCTGTTGCCCGAGGAGAGATTCGATGCGATTCACCAAGCGCCCCCAGCCCCGACGATGGTCGAGACCCTGGCGAGTGATGGCACTCGTCGCGGTCGCGGCCCTGTCCGCGATCGTCCCTGCGGCCGGATGGGCCGACTCGAGCGCTCGACCCACCGCCACCGGCGAATTCCGCAACCCGCTCAACGGCGGCGCGGACCCGACGATGGTCTACTTCAACGACAACTACTACCTGTCCACCACCCAGGGCGATCGGATCTCGATCTGGAAGGCCGGCAGCCTGGCCGACCTGATCACCGCGCCCAAAAAGGACATCTGGACCGACACCGACCCCAGCCGCGACCAGCAGTTGTGGGCCCCGGCCCTGAAGCGGGTCGCCGGCTCCGACGGCGCACGCTGGTACCTGTACTACACCGCCAGCGACGGCACCGACGCCGCGCACCGGATGTTCGTGCTGGAGTCCGAGGGCGACGACCCCGAGGGCCCGTGGCACTTCAAGGCGAAGATCGCCGACTTCGGCGAGTACGGCATCGACGGGGAACCGTTCACGCTCAACGGAAAGGACTACTTCATCTGGACCGGCCCCGGCCGAGGCCAGGGCGGACCGGCGCAGCTGTACATCTCCCCCATGACCGATCCGTGGACCACCACGGGCGATCGGGTGGCGATTCCCGCCGACGGCGGCTGCGACGAGGTCCGCGAGGGCCCGACCGCGTTGTACGGCAAGGGACAGACGTTCCTGACGTACTCCACATGCGACACGGGAAAGCCCGACTATCAGCTGTGGATGAAGAGCATCGCCGACGGCGCCGACCCGATGAACCCGGACTCCTGGGTGCAGCACCCCGGCCCGATCTTCTCCCGCAACGACGACGCGGGCGTCTACGGCCCCGGACACCACTTCTTCTTCAAGTCGCCCGACGGCACGGAGGACTGGATCGCCTACCACGGCAAGAACACCAGCTCCTACACCTACGAGTACCGCACGACGCGGGCGCAGAAGATCTCGTGGAACGCCGACGGCACACCGAATCTCGGCGCGCCGCTGGCGGCGGGAGCGACCCAGGAGCTGCCGTCGGGCGACCCGGGTCCAGGGACCCGGGCGATCAACGACACCGACGTCGGCACCGACGACTTCCAGGTCGGCTACACCGGCAACTGGAACGCCGGCAGCGGTTGCGGCAACCAGTGTTTCTACGGAAACGACCACTGGACGCAGGAGGCGGGCGCCACGGCGACGTTCACGTTCACCGGCTCGCAGATCGCGCTGTTCAGCGTGCGGGACACCGGAAACGGGTACGCGACGTTCTCGATCGACGGCGGCGCCGAGTCCGACAGGGTCGACTACTACAGCGACGTGCGCGTCGGCGAGAACCCGAACTACATCAGCCCGAAGCTGGCTCCCGGCAAGCACACGCTGCGGGTCACGGTGACGGGTGAACACAATGGAAGCGCCGGAGCGGCGATGGTCAGCATCGACCGCGCCGAGGTCTGGGAGTAGCGGCGCGAAGGGCTGGTTCCCCTCACCGACCGGGTGATCAGCCCTTCAGTCCGCTCCTCGAGACTCCCTCGATGACGTAGCGCTGGGTGAACAGGAACAGGGCCAGCACGGGGATCGCGGTGATCACGGCGCCGGCCATGGCCACGGGGTAGTCGGCGATGTAGGCGCCCTGCAGGGACGCCAGGCCGGGCGGCAGGGTCATGTTCTCGGGGTTGAACATGACGTACACCGGCCACACGAAGTCGTTCCAGTTGGTGAGGAACGACAGCACGGCCAGGGTCGCCAGGGCCGGTTTGGACAGCGGCAGCACGATGCGCAGGAAGATCTGGAAGTGGTTGGCGCCGTCCAGAAGCGCGGCCTCCTCCAGGGCCGGCGGCAGGGACATGAAGAACTGCCGCAGGAAGAACACCCCGAAGGCGCCCGCGGCGCCGGGGATGGCCAGGGCCCACAGACTGTCGATCCAGCCCAGCGAGTCGACGATCAGATAGTTGGGGATCAGCATGACGAAGCTCGGGACGAACAGGGTGCTGATGATGAGACCGAACAGCACCTTGCGTCCGGGGAATTCCATGCGCGCCAGGGCGTAGGCAGCGGAGGAGGCGACCACCAGGACCAGGGCGGTGTGTCCGACGGCGGCGATCATGCTGTTGGTGAACCAGGTCAGCACGGGCGCCTGGGAGTCGCCGCCCATGATGGTGCCGTATCCCTTGCCGGAGACGTGTTCCGGCAGGATGGTCGGCGGCATCCGCAGCGCCTCGTCGCGGGACTTCAGCGAGGTGATGAACATCCACACCAACGGCGCGATGAACACCAGGGACAGTCCGATGAGGATGGTGTACCAGCCGATGCTGGCGCCCTTGCGGCGGCGGGAGACGGTGGCCATGGTGATCATTCCTTGTACCGCATGAGGCGGAAGTTCAGGATGCTGACCACCGCCAGCATCAGCGCCAGCACGAAGCCCATCGCCGCCGCGTTGCCCATCTTGAAGCCGCGCAGGCCCTCCTGGGCGATGTACATGATGGCGGTGCGGGTGTCCTTGCCCGGGGAGCCGTCGGTGACCAGATAGGACTGCCCGAACATGTTGGCGGAGGCCAGGATGGTGATGGTGACGACGAAGGCCATGACCGGGCGCAGTCCCGGCAGCGTGACGTGCCAGAAGCGGTGCCAGACCCCGGCGCCGTCGATGGAGGCGGCCTCGTGAAGCTCGGCGGGGACGTCCTGGAGACCGGCCAGATAGATGACGGCGTTGAAGCCCAGCGTCCACCACACCGTCATCGCCACCAGGCCGATCCAGGCCCACGGCAGGCTGTTGACCCACGCGGTGTGGTCGGGCAGGCCGATCAGTCCCGCCACGAAGTTGACGGCGCCGACGTCGGGGTCCAAAAGGTAGCGCCACAGTAGACCGACCACGGCCACGCCCAGCACGTACGGCGCGAAGTACAGGGCGCGAAACAGGTTGCGGCCCGGGAACCTGCGATGCAGCAGCAGCGCGATGCCCAGCGGAATCACCACCAGGAACGGCACGCTGGCGACGGTGAAGATCCCGGTGGCGCGCATGCTCTGCCAGAAGTCGTCGAAGTCCAGCGAGTCCGGGTCGAACAGGTCGGTGTAATTGGACAGTCCCGCCCAGGGCTTGTTGGGCAGCATGTAGTCCCACTCGTGCAGGCTGATCCAGACGCCGAACACGATCGGTGCCGCCACGAAGGTGCCGAACAGCAACAGGTACGGCGCCAGGAACAGGTACGGGGTGAACCGTCCGGTGTGGCGGGTGCGGTTGCGCTCAGCCATACTTCTCGCGGTTCTCCTTGAGCACCTTCGCGGCCTTACCCGCGGCGTCGGACAGCGCGTCGGACGGCTTCTTCTTCAACAGCACCGCCTCGTTGACGGCGGTCTCGATGTACGGCATCACGTCGCCGATCCCGGCCAGGGACGGCGCGAAGTGCAGGTCCTTGATCTGGGTGGCCAGGATGGACTGTTCCTTGAGCGCGGCGAACGCCTTGGACTCCCGCACGCTGGTGCGCGCCGGGATCTGCCCGCTCTTGGCCCACTCCACCGACTTGCGGCTGATCCAGTTGACGAAGACCTTGGAGGCGGCCTGCTTGTTGGTGTCGGGCGACAGCTGTTTGAGCAGCACGAAGTTGTGGGAGTTGGACCAGGCGGCCTTGCGGTCGCCGATCTGCGGCAGCGGCGCCACGCCCCAGTCCAGGCCCTTGACACCGGCGAAGGTGTTGATGTTCCAGATGCCGTTCCAGTTGAACGCGGTCTTGTCGTTCTGGAACGCCACGGCGTCGGCGTCCTGGCCGATGTTCTTGGGGCTGTAGCCGTCCTTGACCACGTCGACCATCCAGGTCAGCGCCTTGACGCCGCCGTCGCCGGCGAAGTCGGGCCTGGTGTTGTCGGAGGTGAGGATGTCGCCGTTGAACTGCCACAGTAGAGACTGGAAGGTCTGGGAGCCGGTGAACGGGAACGGCGTCATCCACATGCCCTTGATCTTGTGCTTCTTCAAGGCGTGCAGGGCATCGGCGTAGTCGTCGGCATTGGACGGGGGCTTGTCGGCGTCGAGCCCGGCGGAGTCCAGGACCTTCTTGTTGTAATACATGCCCAGCGGGTGCATGTCGAGCGGGATGCCGTAGCGCTTCTTCTGGTAGACCCCGGCGTCCCACACCGGGGCGGCGAAGTCCTTTTTGGCCAGATGCAGGGCGTCGGCGACGTCGTCCAGGGGCAGGATCACGCCGCGGGCGGCGGCGGTGGCCAGCTCGTCGATGTGCATGATGCCGACCTCGGGGGCCTTGCCGCTCTTGACGGCCGCGGGGACCTTCTCGTTGTAGGTCTCCCACTTGTAGGTGGTCATCTTGACCTTGATGTTGTCGTGCTCGGAGTTGAACCGCTTCACCAGCTTCAGCATCACGGGGCCGTCGCCGCCGGTGAAGCCGTTCCAGAAGTCCAGGTCGACCTTGGGTCCGTTGTAGGTGGTGCCGCCGTGGCTGTTGTCGGCGGTCTCGCCGGAACCGCCGCACGCCGACAGTGCCATGGCGGCGGAGCCTCCCGCCACCAGTCCGAGCAGGCCGCGCCGCGACAGCGGGCCGAATGTGGAGAGCCTCATCGTTGTTCCTTCTTTCTCAACGGGGGTTGAAGCGCAGCGCGTTCCAGGACACCGCGGGCAGCCGTACCGCGCAGCGGCCACCGTCCACGCCGGACGGTGTGATGGTTCGGGGGCGGACCCGTTCGGGCTCGGCGGCGCTGTTGGTCGCCGAGGCGTCGGAGTCGGCCAGCACGATGTGCTCGGCGAGGGTGGTGTCGCCCAGCGCCCGCGCGTCGACGCTCAGGTCCAGGGGTTGGCGGCTTCGGTTGACGGCGAACAGGACGCACGCGCCGGTCTCGGGATCGCGGGTGGCCACCGTGGAGAGGGCGGGTACCTCGCCGTGGGCGTCGGTGTCGTGGCGGGGGCCCCGGGGTTCGGTGCGCAGCACCACGCCGCGCGCCAGCCTGGCCGTCAACGCGAAGGGGTGGAAGACGGTCTGCCGCCAGGCGGGGCCGTCGCCCGCGGTCCTTATCGGAGCGATGACGTTGACCAGCTGGGCCTGGTTGGCGATGGCGACGCGGTCGGCGTGGCGCAACAGGGTGAGCAGCAGGTCGCCGACCACGACGGCGTCGGTGACCGAGTAGTCGTCCTCGATGAGGGCGGGCGAGTCGATCCACTCCCGGTCGCCGGGTTCGGTGAAGCGGCTCTGGTACCACACGTTCCACTCGTCGAAGCTCAACCCGATCCGCTTGGTCCTGCGGAGCTTCGCGCCGATGGCGTCGCATGTGGACACCACGTCGGAGATGAAGCGGTCCATCACCACCCCCGAGGCCAGGAAGCTGTCGGCGTCGGTGGTGTCGGGGTCGAAGTAGTGGTGCAGGGAGACGTAGTCCACCTGGTCGTAGGCGTTCTCCAGCAGGGTGGCCTCCCACTGCCCGAACGTCGCCATGCCCGAGTTGGAGCTGCCCGCCGCCACCAGTTCGATCGACGGATCGATGATCCTCATCGCCTTGGCGGTCTCGGCGGCGATGCGGCCGTATTCGTGCGGGGTCTTCTGGCCGACCTGCCAGGGGCCGTCCATCTCGTTGCCCAGGCACCACAGCTTGATGTCGTAGGGGTCGGCGGCGCCGTGCTTGCGGCGCAGGTCGGACAGGTGGGTGCCGCCGGGGTGGTTGCAGTACTCCAGCATGTCGCAGGCCTCGGCGACGCCGCGGGTGCCGAGATTGACGGTCATCATCGGCTCGATGTCCGCCTCGGCGGCCCAGTCCATGAACTCGCCGAGCCCGAACGCGTTGGTCTCCAGGCATCTCCACGCCAGGTTGAGGCGGCGGGGGCGCTCGGCCAGCGGCCCGATGCCGTCCTCCCACCGGTAGCTGGACACGAAGTTGCCGCCCGGGTAGCGCACCACGCTGACGCCGAGCTCGCGCACCAGCTCCAGCACGTCGGCGCGCAGCCCGCGTTCGTCGGCGTGCGGGTGGCCGGGGTCGTAGATCCCGCCGTAGACGCACCGTCCCATGTGTTCGACGAAGGAACCGAAGACGCGGCGATTCACGGGTGCGACCTCGAAGGCGGGGTCGAGCGAGACCGTGGCTTCCTGGCGGGCGTCGTTCACGCGGTGCCTCCCGATCCGTCCGGCGACAGTGGTGTGAGCTACTTTTTACACTTGTTTTACAACGTTGTAAAGGCCAAGATCGACAATTGTCAATCCTTGTCGTGTGCGACGATGTAGCCCCCATTCATCGGGAGGAGTGGTGACGCGGTGCGGACCCGCCTGAAGGACGTCGCGGAACTGGCCGGGGTGTCCATCAAGACCGTCTCCAATGTGGTCAATGGCTACCCGCACATCCGGCCCGAGACCCGCAGGCGCGTCGAGCGGGCCGTCTCCCAGCTCAACTACCGACCGAACCTGTCGGCCCGCAACCTGCGCGCCGCCCGCTCGGGCGTCATCGCCCTGGCCGTGCCCGAACTGGACGTTCCCTACTTCGCCGAGCTGGCAAGGCATGTGGTCGCCGCCGCCGAGGATCGAGGATGGACGGTCCTCATCGACCAGACCGAGGGCTCGCGGGATCGCGAGCGGGTGGTCACCTCGGGCATCCGCCGCGAACTCATCGACGGGCTGATCTTCAGCCCCCTGGCGCTCACCGCCGACGACCTGGCCGAGCGCACCGACACCACCCCCATGGTGCTGCTGGGCGAGCGGGTCGGCGGCGACGCCCGGCCGCCGGTGGCCGACCACATCCTGGTCGACAACGTCGCCGCCGCGCGCGAGGCCACCGCGCACCTGGTGGGCCTGGGCCGCCGCCGCGTCGCC
>NZ_DASQPW010000269.1:0-2410 GCF_035643755.1 Stackebrandtia sp.
GCCGATGAGGGTTTCGGCCATGGTGGAGGCGAACATGATCCTGCGGGTCAGGGCGTCGGGTGCGGGGTCGGCGGGAAGCTCCAACGGGTTGAGCCCCACCCCAGCCGCTCCAGGTGTGATCACCGTGCCGTCGACGTAGCCTGCGAGGTCGGCGTATTCACCGTCCGGGTCGATCACCGAGACCTCGACGCCCTCGTACAACTGCCGCAGGGCTTCGGATTTGGCGAAATACGATTTGCCGCTGCCGGAGGAGCCGACCACGACGGCGTTGTGGTTGTCGCAGGCCCACCGATCCCACACCACCGCCGCACCCGTATGCAGATTCAGCCCATACAGGACACCGGTGTCGGTGGGTGGGGTGTCGGGGTCGATGAGCGGAAACGCCGCCGCCGCACTGTCACTGTCCAATGTGCGGGTCGCGCCGAGCGCGTCCACCCCCAGCGGCAGCGTGGAGGTGACGCCGGGCAGTTGCCGCCAACTCGCCGGGCGGGCGTCCAGCATCGCCGCCGCCGACTGGGCCACCAGGCGCCCGCACGCGATCTCCAGGGCCTCGGGGTCCTCGGCGTGGACGGTGACGTACACGCCGATGGCGTACATGCGGGTGTCGCCGGTGGCCAAACGGCCCGCCAGGTCGGCGGCATCAGCCGCGGCGGCCTCCACCGCGGGGTCGTCGAGCTGGTCGCGGTTGGCGGCGTGGCGGCGACTGGACTCAAGCCTCGCCCGGCGCCTGCGAATCCGCGCCACCGCCACCGCCGTATCCACCGGCCCCAAGTGGCAGGCCACGTCGACGCGCGCGGCGCAGTCAATCAGCGCCTGCGTCCACCCGAGCGGCACCTCGCCCGGGTAGCCGACAATAAGGAAAGTGCGCGAACACCCTTGGCCGCAGTCGATGCGGCGGGCCGATGCGGTGATGGTGTCGGGGATCAACTCGGTCGGGACCGGAAAGACGCGCTTGCGCGCATCCACCGCTTCGCGTACCTCCGACAACAGTTGCTTGAGGCTCATGACGTCTCCCCCTCGTAGAGTCCTGTTTGGATGGTTCGGGTGTCGGAGGTGTCGCCGGGGGTGGGCGTGGCGGGGTCAACGTGGGCGCGCACCCGCGCCGCCAACTCCCCACCAGTCAGGACACGACAGGTCGCACCCAGGCCGCCGCAGCCGTCGATCACGGCGGTCGCCGCCCGCGCGGCGTCGGCCTCAGTGGCGCCGGTGACGACGATGGTGATTTCGCGGCGCTGCATGTCGGTGGCGTCGTCGAGGTCGGCCAACCACGCCACATAGGTCCGCCCGGCCTGACGTAGGGACGCGGATTTCATGTGCCGGTGAGTTTGGCGCAACCGATCCACATGGGAATCGAGTGTGGATGGACGGATCGAGACAACGATCTGGAGATGGCTGGTGCAGGCGTTGAGGATGCGCGTCATACCCTGCACCAAGGCGTGCTGTTCATCGGGCGAGCGCAGCGCGAAGTTCACCCCCCGCGCGTCCAACCCGACCGCCACACCTCGCGGCCCGAGATCCAGGCCGGTATCGGTGATAGCGCGTACCGGACCCGACCACGCCCGCACCGTCTCGACTCGCGACGTGGCGCCGTTGTCGAGGGCGGCGGTCGGGTCGGGGTGGCCCGCGGCCAGCCGGGAGCGGGGGTGGCGGATCGCCGCCCACAACAAACGGTCGAGGGACACCCCGTCGCGTTTGCCCAGCACCACTACGACCGCCACGATCCCGACCGCGCCGCACAACCCCACCAGCACCGGCGTCGACACCAGGCCGCCCAGGGCGTGCCAGGCGGCGATCAGGCCGATCGCGACCGGGGCCAACAGGGCGGCTTGCCGCACTGTCAGGCCCCACAGAATCTTGTCGGGAATATCAACATTGGCGGGTATCGGGATTCTCATCGTTCCTCCACAGTGTCGTCGGGGTAGATGCGGCGGCGCACGCGCCGGGGAGGCTGGCCGCGTAGCCGGTGTTGGGCGGCGGCCAGGCGCGCCGCATCCGACCGTCGCGCCGCATACGGCGCCGGACCCCCACCGGAACGGGCCGGGCGCGGCGACGGCGTGACTGACGTCCGCGCGTTGGCTGTGGCGCGGCGAGTAGCGCGCTTGCCGATATCGGCCGGGTTCGGGGTCGCCGCCGCGTGGCGCGACAACACCCCCACACCCGCCGGGTACTGCTTCGGCGAGCGCACTTCGGCCACCGATGTGTCGGCCAGGGCATGTGACGGCAGCGAGCGGGACTTGTCGCGGGCACTCGTGACCGCGCGGTTATGGCCCGCGTGGTGGACTTCGGCCTTGCGCACCCGGATATCACCGCCCGCGTGCTCGGGGCTGTCCCAGGGCCGCTGCGTCCATCCCCGACTCAGCGCGAACCGGGGGCGTCGCTGCGGCAGGCCGAGTCGCTGACGCGGCGACGG
>NZ_DASQPW010000270.1:0-5008 GCF_035643755.1 Stackebrandtia sp.
CTGGCGAACTTCATCCACCAGGCGATCGAGTCGGCAGGCGACGACGCCGACGCCGAGGAACTCGTCGACGACTAGCACCACGATCGTGGCTAGACGGTGAGCGTGACGGGCACGCCGATCAGGTTGTACGTCAGGACGATCCACATGAAGCCCGCCGCCGCCAGCGCCCACACGCTGTAGCCGACGCGTCCCGAGACCGTCCACCAGCCCCGTGCCCACGCCACCACCGCCGTGACGACCAGCGCGATGGCGAACGCCCCGATGAAGGTGGCGGTGTTGAGGGTGAGGGACAGCAGCCAGTTCCCGGTGAGGAAGTCCTGCATCAGCTTGTTGGAATCGGCGTTGACCATGGCGAAGCCGGTGAGGTAACCAGCGACGCCCAGGGAGGTGACCCAGGCCAGCAGGCGCGCGGCCCGGGCGCCGAGGGGGTGGCGGTCGCGGTGCCGCAGCCGGCGGATCAGCGCCTGGATCGGGATCCAGGCCAGGGCGACGAGCAGGACGAGCGCGGTGAGCGCCAGCGTCCACAGATGCAGGGTGGGGGAGTCGAGGCCGTCGCGTTTGAAGAACGCGGAGCTGGGTTGGTCGCTGGAGATCAGGGCCTCGGAGGAGTCGAAGCTCAGGGTGTGGTCGCCGCCGATCTCGACGAAGTAGCCCGGGTCCACCTGGATCCAGTCCTGTGTGGAGACGTTGGGGTCCTCGGACAGCCCGGTGGTCCGGAGCCTCCCGGAGCCGGTGGCGCTCACCGTGACCGGCGCCATCAGCGTGGCGACCCGGGCGAAGTTCGACCTCGTGGTGCGGGCCGCCTCGTAGGAACCGGCGTACTTCGACACGTCACCGCCGATGCCGGTGGCGGCGTCCTTGCCGGACCTTGTGAAGTAGTGGTCGATGACGGAGTTGATCAGGTGCTTGCCGTCCCAAAACGCCGCCGAGTCCTCCCCGTCGCCGTTGTAGACGACGTGGATGCCGATCCCGGCGTCGGGAAGCAGCGCGAGATCGTGGTGGATGCCGGGAAGGTCGCCGTCCTTGAACGCCACCTTCTGGCCGTCGCGGGGCCGCTGCTCGAAACCGAAACCCATGCCCGGCATGCGTTTGTCCGAGGTGAACTGCTGGCGCCGCAGCTGCTTCGCCACGCCCGCGCCGAGCCGGGGATCGTCGGACAGCTGGGCCTTCATGAACGCCGCCATGTCCGATGAGGACGTTATGGTGTCGCCGCCGGCGGGCGCCACGGGGCTGAGCTGGCCGCGCGTGGCGACCTGGCCGCGGTCGACGGGGCGGTAGCCCGTGGCCAGCGTGGAGTCGAGCCCCGAGGGGTGGTGCCGGGCGGCGCTGGTGTGGTCCATGCCCAGCGGCGCGAACACGTGCCGGTGGACGTAGTCGCCGTACGACTGCCCCGAGGCCAGTTCCACGAGGTAACCGGCCAGCACGTAGTCGTAGTTGTTGTAGGCGATGTACTCGCCGGGCGCACGGACCCGTTGGGGCAGTTGGTCCTTGGCGAACGAGGCCAGGGACGGCTGGTGCGCGGCGTCCCATTGCGACCAGCCGTAGACGTCGTAGTCGAAGCCCGACGTGAAGGTCAGCAGGTCGCGGACGGTCACGGGTTCGCCGAAGGCGTCGGGGACCTTGAACGACCTGAGGTAGCGGTTGACGTCGGCGTCCAGGTCGAGCTTGCCCTCGCCGACGAGCTGGAGCACGGCGGTGGCGGTGTACAGCTTCGCCTCCGAGGCGGTGTGGAAGCCGGTGGTCCGGGCGTCCATGCGCCGACCCGAGTCGACGTCGGCCTTGCCGTAACCCTTGGCGAACACGGTCTTTCCGTCGGCGACCACGGTGACGATCGCGCCGGGGATCCCGCCGTCGGAAAGCTGCTTCGGCACGATCTTGTCGATGAGGCCGCCGACGTCCGAAAGCGACGTCGCGGGGTCGGCGGAGGCGGGGGAGGGCAGGATGAGAACCGTTGCGGCCGTAAGGAAGAGGCACAGCAGGACCCGCAGCGGCAGGGGCGTTCGAGTGAGCACGCGACAAAAGATAGCCGCGTTGTCGGCCGTCGGTAATCGGGAAAACCCCACCGAATGGATGCGCAACTTGATGAACAGCAACAGCATGACGAGCAGCATCAGGCCCACGCAGATCGCGCCGACGATCAGCGCCAGCTTGACCGACGCGCCCTCGTCGGACTCGGCGAACAGCCTGTTGTCGGTGCCCAGAGCCAGTTTCCACGACACCGTGTCGCCGTCCAGTTTTCCATTGTGGCCGGTGACATGGCCGGGGAACGTGATCCGAACCGTGAAGGCGGACTTCTCCACGATGGACTCGTCGAGCTTCGGCGCCGCGTCGGCGGCGCTGGGCAGGTCCCACTCGCCGCGCAGCACATAGCGGTTGTCGACGTGCCTGATGCGGAGGGTGGAGGCGCCGGTCTGCGACGCGTTCCTGGTGCCGAAGTCCTTCAGCGGGACGTCGGAGAAGTACACGGTCTTGCCGACGAATCCGCCGGCGCGGTAGGCGACGGTGCGCTCCGCCCCGGGCACCTGCTCGGTGAGCTGGTTGACGAACGCGTCGGTCTGCCGATGCCCCAGGGCATCGATCGCCTCGGTGCGCACCGCCGCGGTCAGGTGGCCGTCCACGGTGTCGTCGGAGCGCACGGTGGCGTTCAGGTCGACCTTGAGACAGCCGCTCAGGGACACCAGGGCCAGCCCGGCGGTCGCGAGACAGGCCAGGACGCGGCGCGGGCGTTTCGAGATCGTCACGCCGACATATTAGGACAAACCCGGCGACGTCAGTCCGAATCGGTGATGTCGGTGTGCAGCCGCAGCTGGGAGACGGGGGTGCCGTCCATGTCGAGACTGCGGCGGGTGCCGTCGGTGTCCCAGCCCGCGGAGCGGTAGAAGTTGAGGCTGGCGGCGTCGCGGGTGAAGGACCACGCGTAGGCGGTGGCCAGCCGGTGCTCCTGCCAGTGCGCCACCGCCGCCGACAGCAGGCGGCTGCCGTGGCCGCGGCGTGCGAAACGCGGTTCCACCAACAGTTCCGTGACCGCACCCGCGGCGGGATCGTCGTCCTCCTCGCCCGCGCCGACGGCGGCGAAGCCGACAGTCCACAGTCGAGAGCGGTCCGATTCGTCCTGCTCCACGGCGACGAAGACCCGGTACAGCGGCGAC
Organism: Stackebrandtia sp.; assembly: GCF_035643755.1. Lineage (NCBI taxonomy): Bacteria > Bacillati > Actinomycetota > Actinomycetes > Glycomycetales > Glycomycetaceae > Stackebrandtia > Stackebrandtia sp. Next base: position 3,150 of record NZ_DASQPW010000270.1, read on the forward strand.
GGCGGGCTCGCGCACGCCTCCTCCCACCGGGTCGCCACCCAGGCGGCGTCCAGACCGTCCATGACGGACGTCGGGATGAAACCCGAAAAGGCGGTGCGCCATGTCGTCAACTGGATGCGCGCGATCTCTTCGGCGTCGCTGACGCGCGCCGGACGTACATACCCCAGGGCCACGGCGGATAAGCGTACGGCGTGTCGCAGCCGGCGGTTAGGGTGCCCGCGTGAGTGCTGTGGAAAGACTGACCAACGCGCAGGCGCGCCGCGTTGTGCTTGCGGCCCAGGGGTTCGCCGAGCCGCGCCCCGGCGGCGCCGTCGACGTCCGTCACCTGCGCAAGGTGCTGGCCCGCACCCGCCTGCTGCAGATCGACTCCGTGTACGTGCTGGAGCGGGCCCACTATGTCCCCGTGTACTCGCGGCTGGGCGCCTACCCGCGCGCGGTGGTCGACAAGGTCGCGTACGGGAAGCGGCGGCAGCGCGAGCTGTTCGAATACTGGGGGCACGCGGCGTCGCTGCTGCCCGTGGAGACCTTCCCGCTGCTGCGCTGGCGAATGGACAACGCCGAACAGCACGCGTGGGGCGGCATGCAGCGCGTCGCCCGCGACAACCCCGGCCTGGTGGATCGGCTCTACGACACCGTGGCCGCCGAGGGCCCCGTCACCGCGCGGCAGCTCGAGGAGGAGGGCCCGCGAGCCAAGGACAACTGGGGCTGGAACTGGAGCGACACCAAGCAGGCCCTGGAGTGGCTGTTTCGCTGCGGACGCATCAGCGTGGCGGCGCGGCCGTCCTTCGAGCGGGTCTACGACCTCACCGAGCGGGTGATTCCCGAGCACATCCTCGCCGCCCCCGTGCCCGACCGCGCCGACGCCACCCGCCAGCTCATGGTCCACGCCGCCCAGTCCCTCGGCGTGTCCACCGAGGAGGAGATGCGGGACTACTACCGCCTCCCCGTCGCCGACTCCCGCGCCGCCCTGCGCGAACTCGTCGACGCGGGCACCCTGCGGCGGGTCACGGTGGACGGCTGGACCAAGCCCACCTACGTGCACGGCGACCTCGCCGTCCCGCGTCGGATTCGGGCCCGCGCCCTGCTGAGCCCCTTCGACCCCGTGGTGTGGCACCGCGACCGCGTCCTGCGGCTGTGGGACTTCTTCTATCGCATCGAAATCTATGTGCCGCAAGCCAAGCGGGTCCACGGCTACTACGTGCTGCCCTTCCTGCTGGGCGACAGGCTGGTGGGCCGCGTCGACCTGAAGGCCGACCGCGCGGCGGGCGTGCTGCGGGTACCCGCGGCATGGCGGGAGCCGCACGTCGACGGCGACCTGGAACTGGTGGCCCGCGAACTCGCCGCCGAGCTGCGGGTGCTGGCGGGCTGGCTCGGCCTGCCCGACATCGCTCCCCCCAGCCACGGCGACCTCGCCCCGGCGCTCACCGTCGCACTCGCCGCGAACCCCTAACCCGTGGGGCGACGGGGCTAGAGTGTGAGGGAGCTTTCGAACGCGCGACGCGAGAAGGACACGCCATGAGTGAAGGCCTGGGGTCGGCCCCCACCCAGCAGATCCCGCGCGTCGTCACCACGCCCGTCGACCCCGCCGACGCCGTCACCCAGGAGTTTCCGCGCTTCCCCGCCACCTCCTTCCCGCCGCCATCGGCGTCGCGGGCGGCCGAGCGGGACTCGGCCGTCACCGCCGAGATCTCCCCGCCGCCGGCCCCCGCCCAGGCGACCTCCCTGCTCGCGCACGGCCCCGCGCCGTCCAGCCCCGCCCCCCAGGCGGCACCCCCCGCCCCCGCCGCCGACGAGTCGCCCTGGGAGATGGACGAGGCGTCCACCATCGCCATGCCGCGGCCCCCCGCCGCGCAGCCCGG
>NZ_DASQPW010000271.1:0-18897 GCF_035643755.1 Stackebrandtia sp.
ACAGTCCCGCCGCCGCCAGTGTGGCGGCGGCCAGGCCGAGCCCGCCGGTCACCCACAGTGGATCGGGCAGGTACAGCGCGAGCATCAGCGCCGCGACGCCGACGGTCCAGGCGATCGAGGGGCGCAGCCAGTCCCGCCGCCGGATTCCCGGCGCGGCGGTCGCCGCGACGAGCAGCCCGACGGGGACCCACACCACCGCGGGTCGGCCCGCGGACGCGAAGTCCGCGCGCAGGGCGTCCAGCACGGGCGGCAGCGCCGACACCGCCACGGCGCCGACACCGACCAGGTTGGACACCGCGGCGATGCCGCGCCCGGGGCATCCCGAGGGGACCGTCCCGGTGAGTGGGTCGTACGGCAGCCGTGCCGCGACGGCGCGCAGCACGCCGATGGTGGCGGCGGCGGCCACGAGCCCGCCGACGAGGCCGGCGGAACCGTGGGCGACCATCGTGGCGGTCGCGAGGGTGGCCGCGACGAGGGTCAGCGCGCCGCCGACCAGGCGGGATGGTCTGGCGTACAGGGGAAAGGCGAGGAGCACCGCGACGATGACGGCCCCCGGGAGCAGCGACTCCCCGAACAGGGCGGCGGCGGCGATCCAGGCGCTGGCCAACACCCCGGCCAGCGCCAGCTGGACGGCGTTGGCGGTGACGATGGCCAGCGCCACCGTCCCCAGTGTCCACGCCAGCAGCAGGTGTGGAACGAAACCGGTCAGCCCCAACAGGTACGCCCAGGAGCTGACCGTGAGCCCCCATCCGATCCCGGCCCAGAACCCCAGGCCGCGGGCGGCCAGGACCCTCGCGGCGCGCAGGTTGACCGCCGCCGCGAGCATCAGGGCGATCGTGACGGCGCTGAAGACGCCGGCGAACCAGGCGGGCGGGATGGCGAAGAAGACCACCGACAGCGCGCTGGCCACGCCGATCACCACCGCCGTCACTCCGGAGTGGACCAGGACGACGCGGCGGCGCTGGTCGGGCCGGGCCTCGCCGGCGCCGCGACGGACCGGCCCGCCCCGCGCCGCTCCGGACACAAGGGACAAACCCGCGCCGATCGTTCGGGCACTGATGCCGCGGTAGGCGCGCACAAGCTGATCGGAGGTCATCGTCGCCTTCCAGAATCCTTGGGGGACACGGATAGTTGCCGTGCCCATCCTTGTCGGAAGGCCAATCGCCCAACGGTGCCGTTAGGAATTCGTAATGGGTTGCGACCGCGGCGGGTGTTCAGCCCTGCCCGATCCGCAGACCCGGGGTCTCCAGCCAGCCGCCGTCGGTGAGGTAGTCCAGCACCGACTGCACGGTCTCGTCCACGGTGATCTCCGAGGTGTCGACGGTCAGGTCGGCGTCGGTGGGCACCTCGTACGGGTCGGACACCCCCGTGAAGCCCTGGATGGTTCCGGCGCGGGCCTTGGCGTACAGGCCCTTGCGGTCGCGCTCCTCGCACACCTCCAGGGGTGTGGCCACGTGCACCAGCACGAAGTCGGCGCCCGCCTCGGCGGCCATCCGGCGGGCGGCGGCGCGTCCGGACGCGTACGGCGCGATCGGGCAGCACAGCGCCACGCCGTGGTGGTGGGCCACCTCGGCGGCCACGAAGCCGATCCGCCGGATGTTGAGTTCGCGGTCTTCGGTGCTGAAGCCGAGCTTGGCGGACAACAGCCGCCGCACCACGTCGCCGTCGAAGAGGGACACGGTGCGCTCGCCGGTCTCCAGCAGCGCGTCGTAGACGCCGCGGGCGACGGTGGACTTGCCGGAGCCCGACAGCCCGGTCATGAACACCACGACGCCGCGGTGGCGGCGGGGTGGGCGGGCGCGGCGCAGCTCGGCGGCCACGGCGGGCGGGGTGTGCCAGTCGGGCAGGCCGAAGCCGCGGTCCAGCATGTCCAGCACCTCGGCGGAGGTCATGGGCTGGCGGCGGAACGGCGGCTCCACGTCGTCCACGGCCCGCCACTGTCCATCCCGGACGTCGTAGCAGAGCTGGCGGGGCAGCATGACGCGAATCCCCGAGCCGCCGGCGAAGTTGCGCCCCATGGACAGCAGGTGGGTGGCGCCGTAGGCCGCGGCGACCCGGGCCGACAGCAGGCCGTCGCGCACCTCGTCGCCCCGATTGGACAGCGGCACGGCCACGATCGTGGAGCGCGGGAGCCGGTCGCGGGCGGCCAGGATGCTGCGCACCAGGGCGGCCGGGGGCAGCCCGTCGGGGCCGAGCCCGGCCACGGGCACCAGGATGAGTACGTGGGCGGCCAGGGTGTGGGCGGCGCGCGAGATCTCCGCCAACTGTGGACGGTGCAGGGGACGGTCGGCGATGACGCCGAGCACCCGGGAGGTGGTCAGCGACTCGCGGGTCTGGGCCGGGGTGGCGCGCAGCCGCAGGAACGGGCCGTGCCGCACCTCCCCGATGCGTCGCACCTGCCCGGCCACCCGGACGTTGCCGTCGCGGGCGGGGGTCAGCTCGACGGCGTCGACGGCGGCCACGGGCGCGCCCTCGGGGTCGGTGAGCACCACGACCCGCTTCAGCGGGGCCGAGATGTCGAGCCCGTCCACCACCGATTCGGGGACGTCCAATGTGACCGGTGTCGGCCAGGAGGTGCCGTCGGTGAGCCGCCCGGTCGCCACCACGCTTTCGACGTCGTCGCGCCCGAGAAAGCGATGCAGCGGCGCGTAGGCGCCCGACAGCAGCAGTTCGAGATCGGCGAGTTCGTGGGGCCGGGGCGTATACGAGGGGGCATCGGCCAGCACCTCATCCGGCAGGACCCAATCGGACACCACACCACTCCCCTTCCAGCCGCGTCACGCGTGTATGACAGTTTCGCAGGCGACCCGCCCACCATACGAGCCCGGTTGATGCATAGAGCGTATGCCGCCACGCTTCGCCGCGAAGATCCGTCAGATACGCTGAGCAACCGTATGGACAGCGCCGTCCCTCGTATCCGAGCTTCGGGAGAGTGACACGGTGGACGCACCTGATCGGGACAACGACGACGCGCGGCTGCGCGCGGACATTCGGCGGCTCAGCACCCTGTTGGGGGAAGGGCTGGTGCGCCAGGAGGGCCGCGGCCTGCTGCGTCTGGTGGAGGACATCCGCCAGGGCGTGCGCTCCGACGCCGACGCGGCGGCGAAGCGGCTGGCTGAACTCGACACCGGCACCGGGATGAACCTGGCGCGGGCCTTCGCCTTCTACTTTCACCTGGCCAACATCGCCGAGCAGGTGCACCGGGCGCGCGAGCTGCGGGCGAGGCGCGCCCGCGACGGCGGCTGGCTGCGGGCGGCGGCGCGGGAGATCCAGGCGGAGAACATTCCGCCCGCGCAGGTGGCGCGGCTGGCCGAGCGGCTGGAGGTGCGGCCGGTGTTCACCGCGCACCCCACCGAGGCGGCGCGGCGGTCCATTCTGGTGAAGCTGCGACAGATCGCCGACGAGCTGGACGCCGAGGCCGCCGGGGAGGCGCTGGCGGGCGCGGCCGACACCGCCGCCACCGACAACCGGTTGTCGCAGCTGATCGACATGATGTGGCTGACCGACGAGGTGCGGGCCGAGCGGCCCGATCCGACCGACGAGGCCCGCAACGCCGTGTACTACCTGGCCGACCTGTACGCCAACACGATGCCAGATGTGTTGCGGGGCCTGTCTTCGACGCTGTCCGAGCTGGGCGCCGAGCCCTCGCGCACGGACACGCCGCTGCGCTTCGGCACCTGGATCGGCGGCGACCGGGACGGCAACCCGTTCGTCACCCCCGAGGTGACGGCGCGGGTGCTGACCCTGCAGCACGAGCACGGCATCCGGGCCGCCGAGGGCGCGGTGGACGCCCTGATCTCGGAGCTGTCGGTGTCGCAGCGGCTGCGGCCGGCCACCGGCGACCTGATGGGCTCGCTGGCGGCGGACCTGGCCGCGCTTCCCGAACTGCCCGAACGGTTCCGGCGCATCAACGCCTCCGAGCCGTATCGGCTGAAGGCCCGCTGCATCAAGGCGAAGCTGGAGGCGACCCGCACGCGGCACGCCGACGGCACCGCGCACGTGCCGGGCCGCGACTACATGGACGGCCGACAGCTGCTGGCCGATCTGACGGTGCTGCACGAGTCGCTGGCGGCGTCCACGGGCGTGCTGGCCGCCGAGGGCAGGCTGACCGACGCGATTCGCACGGTGGCCGCCTTCGGCCTCCATCTGGCCACGATGGACATTCGCGAGCACGCCGAGCGGCATCACGCCGCCCTCGCCGAGCTGTTCGACCGGCTCGGCGAGCTGGACGTGCCGTACCTGGAGCTGGATCGCGACGCGCGCACCGCGCTTCTGGCAAGGGAACTGGCCTCGCGGCGCCCGCTGGCGCCGGTGGAGGTGTCGCTGTCGGCCGAGGCCCGCAAGACCCTGGACGTGTTCACATGCGTCGCCGCGACCCGCGACCAGTTCGGGCCCGCGGTGGTCGAGTCGTACATCATCTCCATGACCCGCGGCGCCGACGACGTGCTGGCCGCGGCGGTCCTGGCCCGCGAGGCGGGCCTGGTGGACGTGCAGGCGGGGCGCGCCGACATCGGGATCGTCCCCCTGCTGGAGGGGGTGGCCGAGCTGGCCGACGGACCCCGGATGCTGGACGAGCTCTTGCGGCTGCCCGAGTATCGCACCATCGTGGACGCCAGCGGCGGCACCCAGGAGGTGATGCTCGGGTATTCCGACTCCAACAAGGAATCGGGCATCGCCGCCAGCCAGTGGGCGATCCAGTCGGCGCAAAGGGAACTGCGCGATGTGGCCGCGCGACACGGCGTGCGGCTGCGGCTCTTCCACGGCCGCGGCGGCACGGTGGGGCGCGGCGGCGGGCCCACCCACGAGGCGATCCTGGCCCAGCCTTCGGGCACATTGGACGGGTCGATCAAGGTCACCGAGCAGGGAGAGGTGTTGTCCGACAAGTACATCCTGCCCTCGCTGGCGCGGGAGAACCTGGAGCTCACCACCGCGGCGGTGCTCAAGGCCAGCCTGCTGCACGCCAAGCCCCGCCACCCCCAGGACGTCCTCGACACCTGGTACTCCACGATGGACAAGGTGGCGGACGCGGCCCGCACCGAGTACCGCGGCCTCATCGACCGCGAGGGCCTGGCCGAGTACTTCTGGGCGGTGTCCCCGACGGAACTGTTGGGCGCCTTGAACATCGGCTCGCGGCCCTCGAAGCGCCCCGACACCGCCGCAGGCCTGGACGGCCTGCGCGCCATCCCCTGGGTGTTCGGGTGGACGCAGTCGCGCCAGATCGTGCCGGGCTGGTACGGCGTCGGCAGCGGGCTGCGGGCGGCCCGCGAGGCGGGCGCCGAGGACATCCTGCACACCATGCACGAGCGCTGGCAGTTCTTCTCCACGTTCCTGTCCAATGTCGAGATGACCCTGGTCAAGACCGACATGGACATCGCGGGCCATTACGTGGAGGCGTTGGTGCCCGGCCACTTGCGTCCGCTGTTCGACGTGATTCGCGCCGAACACGACCGCACGGTCGAGGAGGTGCTGCGGTTCACGGGCGGAACCCGCCTGCTGGCCAACAACCCCCAGCTGGCCCGCACCCTTTCGGTGCGCGACCGCTACCTGGCGCCGCTGCATCACCTGCAGATCGCGCTGTTGCGCCGCTACCGCGACACCGAGGACACCGATCCGCAGCTGACTCGGGCGCTGCTGACCACCGTCAACGGCATCGCGGCGGGGATGCGCAACACGGGATAGCGGGGGTTATCGGCCTGGCTGGAATCCGACCAGGCCGTACTTGTCGGACCCCGACGGCGGAACCGCGGTGCCGACGACCTTCCCCGTGTCGCAACGGGAAACCTGGATCTCCTTGGGCTCGCCGCTGTCGTCGCCGACCAGTGTCACGCACTTGTCGGTGCCCTGGATGAAGGCGTTCATCCACTGACCCGTGTCTCGGTAACCGTGGAGGTGCTCGTCGAACGTGGCCACCTCTTCGCAGGTGTTGTCGTTCTTGTCGACCTCGCCCTTGGCGTCGGTCTGGACGCACAGCCGCTTGCCGTCGGTGGAGGCCGCGGCGATGTGGGTCGCGTATCCGTCGCCGTCGGCGAGCTTGCCGCCAAGGACCTTGGGCTGGGACTTCTCGCCCGCGCCGACGCTGACGATCTCGGTCCCCTTACCCGCCAAGCGAAGCCCGATCAGGCGTTCGGTGTTGTCCTTGCCTCGCACCACCTGAACGTCCCACAGGCCCGACGCGTCGTAGGTCGGCGTGAAGTCGCCACTGCCGAGGTCCACGAAGCCGAAGCGGTGGTCGCCGATGCCGTTGTCGACCCACAGGCTCCCCGAGTCGGGAGACCAGGCGGGGATCGTTTCGGGGAGGCTGTTGTCCCCCATCGGGACCTTGGTGATGCCCAGCTTGCCGCTGGGAATGTCGATCTCCTTGCCGCTGTCCAGATTCACGATGTGGACGGCGTCGTCACCCCCGACGTAGCTGTACATCGTCCCGTTGGGAGACACCCGACCGCTGTTGACGTAGTAGCTCTGTTTCAGGTGAATCGTCCTCGGTTCCTCACCGGGGTGCCAGGTCACCAGCTTGAGGTGGTGGGTCGGAGTGTTTCCGTCGGCGTCCCAGTCGCCCTCAGGCGCCTCGAACAGGTAGCGGCCGCCCTTGGCGTCTCCCGCCGCGGGACTGCCGTTGAACGCGCTCGGCAGGACCACCGATCCGACGGTGATGCCCATGGCCACCGCCAGCACAGCGACGCCCGCGACCACGGTGCGCATCACCCGCAGCCGACGTGCCGTGCCGCGCGCGCGATCCGTGAGGTCCACTACGGACACATTATCGGCCAGCGAGTCCATGTCGGACTTGAAGGGGAGGTTCATGCCAGGCTCCATTCCTGTGTCTGGAAGTCGTCGGGAAGCTCGGCGCGCATCCGCAGCAGCGCCTTGGCGGTCTGGCTCTTCACCGTTCCGACGGTGCAGCCCAGGATCCGTGCGGTGTCGTTGACGCCGCGGTCTTCGAAGAAGCGCAGCACCAGCACGGCGCGTTGCCGTTTGGTGAGGCGTTGCAGCGCTTGATGAAGCGCGATCTGGCGAGCTATGTCCTCGCTGGCGTCGGCCTGGGTGTCGGGCCGATCCACCAGTTGCAGGACGGCGCGCTCCCGCGCCCGTCGCCTCCACCAACCGACCTGGAGGTGGTACATCACCTTGCGGGTGTACGCCTCGGCGTTTTCTGTGCGCTGCAGGCGTTTCCACGCCAGCAGCGTCTTCGCCAACGCCGTCTGCACCAGGTCCTCTGCCAGGTGTTGGTCGCCCGTCAACAGGAACGCCGACCTCAGCAGCGCGGGAGTGCGTGCGCGAGCGAACTCGTCGAACTCCCTGTCGGGTGGTTCGTGAGCCATGACAACTCCATTCGTTTGTGTGTTCCCTAGAGGTTCCGGGACACGAACGGGTTGCCGTTTCGGCTCAGAAACTGATGTCGATCTCGCCGGTCTTGGGCGCCTTGTCCCACGAGCACGTGCCGGTGCGGTCGCTCCAGATCGCCTTGAGGCTGCCGCCCGGGGTGATCTTCAGGGTGGTCTTGGTGGTGTTGTCGGGGACCTGGAACAACAGGGTCGCGTTGTCGGGGTTGAACTTCACGTCCTGCGACTCGTTGATGGGCTGCTGCTTCTTGTCGGCGGTGAAGGTGGTGTCGGCCTCGGTCTTGGCCTTGTGTCCGCCGCTGGGCTTCAGGGAGAAGGTCTTGGACGCCTTGAGCTTCCAGGTCATGATCGGCTCGTTGGTGTGCTCCTTGAAGCCCCACACCGAGTCCGTGGTCATGTCGCTGATCGGGACGCTCACCCACACGTCGCCCTCTTCGGCCCACTTCTCGTCGGCGTTCCACGGGGACTTGGTGGCCTTGCCCACGGTCATGCTGACGTGGAGGGTGCGGGTCTCGGGCTCGAATTCGGTGCCGCCCGACGACTTCGCCTTGCCCGTGGCCTTGCCGCTGGCGTCGTAGTCCTGCGGGTCGTTGGAGTCGGGTTGCCCCGCGTAGAAGCCCGCGATCTGGGAGTCGCGCTTGCCGTCGCGCAGGTTGATGGTCTGGGTGCGTCCCTCGTCGGTGGCCTTGAGCACCACGTCCGCCTTGGTGGGAACCACCGCCGCGATCGCCTCTCCGGCGCTGGGCAGCCGCTTCAGCTTGCGGTCCTTGCCGTCCACCGACAGCACCGCCGTGGCGCCGCTCTTCACGTCGGTCGAGGCGTCCATGATGGCCAGAAAGAACTGGGTTCCCTTGGCGGCCTTGATGGGACCGGAGTCAAAGCCGTACAGCTTCGCCTGCTTGTCGCTCACCTTCGTGGTGGTGGTGTAGCCGGCGACGGCCAGCGAGAAGTGCGGCCCGATCAGGCGACCGGTCTTGGCGTCGTCGTCGGCGAGCACGGTCGTGGCGGGCTTGACGTTCTTCGCCGCGGTGATGGCCACGTGGTCGGTGGGGCCGGTGAGGCCCGCCGACTGCGAGGTGCAGGCCGCGGCCGTCACGAGAACCAATGCCAGGACGGGAACAATCGCGCGTCGAATCAGGGACGTGGACATGGGCACCAACATATACGGACTTCGGGCTTTGGTGAATGGCTGGTTATCCGACCTGGCGCCATCTGTACGGGTGAGTTCGCTCAGAGTGCTTGTGGCCCTGGCATATCCCGCAATCGCCTCATATGACACTCTAGTCACTTATCCCCCGTCCATTTCAGATAAACCATTGAGGAGAATTCCAATGGTGATGGGCCCCACCCATGCGGTTTCCGGGACCGCGGCCTGGCTGGCCGCCTCCGCGGTCGCCGAGACGGCCTTCGATTACCACCAGTCCTCCGCCGCGATCGCCGTGGGCGCCATCGCCTGCACCGGCGCGGCCCTACTGCCCGATTTGGATACCTCGGGTGCCGTTTTGAAGAACAAGGGAGGCGCCACGGTTGCCCGTACCTTCGGCGTCGTCTCGCTGTTCGTCGCCGAGTGCGTGGAGAAATTCTCGCTGGGCGTCTACAAAGTCACGCGAAGCAAAAAAGACGGCAAGCGACATAACGGCCATCGCACATTCACACATACCTGGATATTTGCCGCTTTGCTCGGGACCGGAACCGGTTTTCTCGCGGGGCATTTCGGGAAACCGGCGGTCATCTCGATTCTGTTCATCCTCACCGGCTTGGCGATTCGCGGATTGATGAACGACTGGGCGAAGAAGCAGGGCTGGTGGATCGTCACGCTGCTGTCCCTGGGCTGCGCCTTCGGTCTGTATCAGCTCCTGCCCCCGGGCAAGTCCTATGTGACCATCGGGGCGGCGGTCGGCATCGGCTGCGTCGTGCATACCTTCGGGGACATGATCACTCGGGCGGGCTGCCCGGTGCTGTGGCCGTTGCCCATCAAGAAGGAACGCTGGTTCGAGATCGGGCTGCCGGACTCCATCGCCATCAGGGCGGGCAGCAAGATCGAGCAGAAGTTCCTGATCCCGCTGTTCTTCACCGTCGCGGTGGCGGCGATCTTCTTTCTGATGCCCGAGGCGCGCGGCATGGTTGCCGCCTGGGTGAGTTGAGACACCCCGCTCCTTACCTCCGCCGACAGCGGTGGAGGTAAGGAGGCGTCGGTGCCGGCGAGTAGAGTCGTTGATCGGCGCAGGATTCCGCCCGCGCATGTCCGTTATGTCGCTTTTAATGGCTTATGGGGTTTTTCATGGCGTCCCAATTGTCCGGCCTGTTGACCGCCGCCCTGGACGAACCGGGGCTGTCGCGGGTGCGCGCGCTCGCCGACAGCGGCGGCGCGGACGCCCGCACCGTCGACATCACCGCCCCGGCCGCGGCGCGGCCCTTCATCGCCGCGGCCATCGCCCGCGCCGGCGGCACCGTCCTGGTCGTCACCGCCACCAGCCGTGAGGGCGAGGAGCTGGCCGAGTCTGTGGCCGGGCTGGTCGACCCCGACCGGGTGGCCTTCTACCCGGCGTGGGAAACCCTGCCGCACGAACGGCTCTCGCCGCGAAGCGACACCGTGGGGCGCCGCCTGGCGGTGCTGCATCGCCTGGCGCACCCCGGAGACAGCCCGCTGCGCGTCGTGGTGGCGCCGGTGCGCAGCATGCTGCAACCCCAGCTGAAGGGCCTTGGCGACCTGGAGCCGATCCGGCTGCGGATCGGCGGCACCGCCGACCTGTCCGAAGTGGTGCGACGGCTCGCCGACCTGGCTTACACCCGCGTCGACCTGGTGGAGAAGCGCGGCGAGTTCGCGGTGCGCGGCGGCATCCTGGACATCTTCCCGCCCACCATGGAGCACCCGCTGCGGGTGGAGTTCTTCGGCGACGAGGTCGACTCGATCCGGTACTTCTCCGTGGCCGACCAGCGCTCGCTGGACAAGGCCCGCGAGGTGTTCGCGCCGCCGTGCCGCGAGCTGCTGCTCACCGACGACGTGCGAGCCCGCGCCGCCGAGCTGGGCGCCGCGCACCCGGGCCTGGCCGAGATGTGCGAGCAGCTGTCGCAGGGGATTCCCGTGGAGGGCATGGAATCCCTGTCGCCGGTGCTGCTGGGCGCCGACCAGCTGGAGCTTCTCGTGGAGACGCTGCCGCGCGGCAGCTTCATCGTCCAATGTGACCCCGAACGGATTCGTTCCCGCGCCCACGATCTCGTGGCCACCAGCCAGGAGTTCCTCCAGGCCAGCTGGGCCGCGGCGGCCACCGGCGGGGAGGCCCCCATCGACCTGGGCGCCGCCGCCTTCCGCTCGCTTTCCGAGGTGCACGCCGCCGCGTCCGATCACGACTGTCCCTGGTGGTCGGTCGGCCCGTTCGGGGTGGCCGAGGACATCAGCGAGGCCGAGCGCGCCGAACGCGAGCGCGCCGCCGAGCTGGCCGAGATCACCGGCGAGGGCCTCGACGCGCTCAACATCGCCGACGGCGACACGGTCACGGTGAGCGCGACCCCGGCCAACCTGTACCACGGCAACTCCGCGACCCTCGTCAACGACATTCGACAGTGGACGTCCGACGGCTGGCGAGTGTGCCTGGTGTTCGCCGGGCACGGCCCCGCGCAGCGCGCCGTCGAGCAGCTGTCCGACGCCGGAATCGGTGCCTCCCTTACCGAGGCGGTCACCGAGCTGCGCGGCGGGCACGTCACGGTGACCGTCGGCGGGCTGGCGCACGGCCTGGTCGACGCCGCCGCCCGGCTCGCGATCCTGTCGGGCGACGACATCTCGGGCGGCAAGGGCGCCACCACCCGCGACATGCGCAAGCTGCCGTCGCGGCGGCGCGGCGGGGTCAACCCGCTGGAGCTGTCCAGTGGGGACTTCGTGGTGCACGAGCAGCACGGCGTGGGCCGCTACATCGAACTGGTGCGCCGCACCGTCAACGGCGCCGAGCGCGAGTACCTGGTGATCGAGTACGCCGCGTCCAAGCGCGGCCAGCCCGGCGACCGCCTGTTCGTCCCCACCGACGCCCTCGACCAGCTGACCCGCTACGTCGGCGGCGAGATGCCCACCGTCCACAAGCTGGGCGGCTCGGACTGGAAGAAGGCGAAGTCGCGGGCTCGCAAGGCGGTGCGCGAGATCGCCGCCGAGCTGATCAAGCTGTACGCCGCACGCCAGGCCACCGAGGGCCACGCCTTCGGCCCCGACACCCCGTGGCAGCGCGAGCTGGAGGACGCCTTCCCGTATCAGGAGACGCCCGACCAGGCCTCGGCCATCAACGACGTGAAGGCCGACATGTCGCAGCCCACCCCCATGGACCGCCTGATCTGCGGCGACGTCGGCTACGGCAAGACCGAGATCGCGGTGCGGGCGGCGTTCAAGGCCGTGGCCGACGGCAAGCAGGTGGCGATCCTGGTCCCGACGACGCTGCTGGCCAGCCAGCACCACAGCACCTTCACCGAGCGGATGGCGCAGTTCCCCGTGAAGGTCCGCCAGCTGTCGCGGTTCCAGACGCCCTCGGAGGCCGAACAGGTCCAGAAGGGACTGTCCTCGGGCGACGTGGACATCGTGGTGGGAACCCACCGCCTGTTGCAGGCCGAGACGCGGTTCAAGGACCTGGGTCTGATCATCGTGGACGAGGAGCAGCGCTTTGGCGTGGAGCACAAGGAACAGCTGAAGGCGCTGCGCGCCCACGTCGACGTGCTGGCCATGTCGGCCACCCCGATCCCCCGCACCCTGGAGATGGCGATCACGGGCATCCGCGAGATGTCCACCATCGCCACCCCGCCCGAGGAGCGGCACCCCGTGCTGACCTTCGTGGGCGCCTACGAGGACAAGCAGGTGGGTGCGGCGATCCGCCGCGAGCTGCTGCGCGACGGCCAGGTCTTCTACCTGCACAACAGGGTGGAGTCCATCGAGAAGGCCGCGCGGCACCTGCGCGAGGTGGTTCCCGAGGCCAGGGTCGTTGTGGCGCACGGGAAGATGGGCGAGAACCGCCTCGAGCAGATCATGCAGGACTTCTGGAACGGCGAGTTCGACGTCCTGGTGTCCACCACGATCATCGAGTCGGGCATCGACATCCCCAACGCCAACACCCTGATCGTGGAGCGCGCCGACCTGTTGGGACTGTCGCAATTGCACCAGATCCGCGGTCGCGTCGGACGGGCGCGGGAGCGCGCGTACGCGTACTTCATGTACCCGCCCGAGAAGCCGCTCACCGAGCACGCCCACGAGCGGCTGGCCACCATCGCGCAGCACACCGAGCTGGGCGCGGGCATGTACGTGGCCATGAAGGACCTGGAGATCCGCGGCGCGGGAAACCTGTTGGGGGGCGAGCAGTCGGGGCACATCGCGGGCGTCGGGTTCGACCTGTACGTCCGCATGGTGGGCGACGCGGTGCGCACCTTCAAGGGTGCCAAGGAGGAGATCCTCACCGAGGTGAAGATCGACCTGCCCGTGGACGCGCACATCCCCTACGACTACATCTCGGTGGAGCGGCTGCGCCTGGAGATGTACCGCAAGCTGGCCGAGGTGCGCGCCGACGCCGAACTGGACGAGGTGCGCGCCGAGATGATCGACCGCTACGGCGAGCTGCCCGCGGAGGTGGAGAACCTGGTGCACGTGGCCCGCTTCCGCCTGCTGGCCCGCGCCGCCGGACTGTCCGATGTGTCCCTCCAGGGCCGCCACATCCGCTTCTCCTCGGTCAACCTGCCCGACTCCAAGGAGCTGCGCCTCAAGCGCCACTACCCCGACGCGGTGTACAAGCGGGCCTCGGAGCTGATCTCGGTGCCGCGCCCGCAGACCCAGCGGGTCGGCGGCTCCCCTATGGAGGGGACGGCGCTGCTGAGGTGGTGCGCCGACCTCATCAACGACGTCACCGACGTGGACGCCAAGCGGCCAACTGCCGCCGCGTCCGTGTGAGCGATGCAATAAGCTCGCGTGGTTGTTGATCGCGCATCCGGAAGGACAACTCGATGAGACTGCGCTTCACCCGACGTTCCGTGGTCGCCGCGACCCTCGCGGTGGTGACGGTGGTGTCCATGGCGGCGTGTCGGGTGGAGCAGGGAGCGGCGGTGTTCGTCGGCGACTCGCGCATCACCGAGCAGCAGGTCGACCAGGTCGTCGACAGCGTCCCGGCCAGGATCCGCACCCGCCTGCACTACCTGGGCCGGATCACCGGCGACCAGTTGCCCGCCATCACCGCGGGCAAGCTGCGGGGTTACGTGGTCGACGCGCTCGCCACCATCGAGCTGGGCAAGCAGGTCGCCGCCGACACGGGCAAGGAGCCCGGCAACGGCACCGCCAAGGGCATCGAGGCGTTCTGGACCAGCGAGATCATCGGCATGGGCGCCAGCAGCAAGTTCGTCACCCTGCTGGACGAGGCCGAGTCGTACCGCGAGGTGCTGTTCGCCGGCTCCACCCCCGCCAAGCCCACCAGCGCCGACATCGACTCCATCGCCCGCCAGTTCACCCGCGCCAGGGGCCACAAGGCCGACGCCGGCCAGCGCAAGGAGTGGAAGCGGGAGCTCAGCTCCACCAACGGCCCCAAGCTGCTGGGCAACCTGCACCAGGTCGAGAAGTACATCTCCCAGTACGACGTGACCGCCAACCCGCGCTACGGCGAGTCCTACATCACCGTCGCCCGCGACTACGCGACCATGTCGCCCGCGATCGTGGCCTCGATCCCGAGCTGATGTCGACGCGCCTCGTCTGGCTGGTCACCTCCCCCCGTCTGCCCGCGGGGCTGCTGAGCGCTCCCGCGTGGGACGCGCTGCGCGCCGCCGAGCACGTCTACTCCGCCTCGGACACTCCACAGGTGAGCGCGATCCGTGCCGCCAATGTGGACGTCGCGCCGCTGGACCCGTCCGCCGCCGTCGACACGCTGCTGGACTCCGGCGGCGTGTGGATCGCCTCCGACGACGGCGACGCCGAGCTGTCGCGCCTGATCAGCGAACGGCTCGCCACCGATCCCTCGCGCGCGGAAATCGAACTGCTGCACGGGTCCTGGGACTCCCCGGGCGCGCGGCTCATGGACCTCGTCGCGGTCATCGATCGGCTTCGCTCGCCCGGCGGCTGCCCGTGGGACGCCGCCCAGACCCACGCCTCCCTGGCGCCGTTCCTGCTGGAGGAGGCGTACGAGACGGTCGACGCCATCGACTCGGGCGACCTCAAACACCTGCGCGAGGAGCTCGGCGACCTGCTGATGCAGCCCCTGCTGCACGCCCGCTTCGCCTCCGAGGACGCCGACGGATTCACCATCGACGACGTGGCGGGCGACGCGGTCGACAAGCTGATCCGACGCCACCCCCACGTCTTCGCCGACACCCAGGTATCCAGTGTGGAGGATCTGCACGACAACTGGGACGCCATCAAGCGCACCGAGAAACCCGAGCGGCGCTACGCCACCGACGGCGTCGTGGAGGCCCAGCCCGCCCTGTCGCTGGCGGCCAAGTACCTGTCGCGCATCGCCCGCGCGAATCTGGACGTCGCCGTCCCCGCGGCCCCCGAGGACCCGACGTCCTCCGCGGACGCCCTGGGCGAGGCACTGCTGTGGCTGGTCGCCCGCGCCCGCGAGGCCGACATCGACCCCGAGCTGGCGCTGCGCAGGGCGGCGCTGGCGTACGGGGCCCGGTCGCGGGCCGTCGAGGACGAGCGGAAGTCCGGCTGAGGGCGATCCGGGGCTACTGGTCCACGTGGTCGAATTTGTCGTGGCTCGGCTGGCCATCGGCAAGTTCGGACCGGAAGGACTGCAAATGCCAGGCCCGCGGTTTGCGGCCGTTGCCGCCCTTGGTGTCCTTGAGCCACGCGTCAACCTCGGTGATGGACTTGTCCAGCTTGTCGCTGAGCTTCTTCTCCTCGTCGGCGACGAGCTGATCCAGCTTGCTGAGCTCCTCGATCATCGAGTTGATGATGTCCGCTGAGGTGCTGCCCTGGATCGTCACCGGTTTCGTGGTCACATTGGACTGGTTGAGCTCCTCGTGGATCTTTATGGCCGCATCGGTGGTGGCCCTGGCGGCGCCGAGGATCCCCAGGCTCAACGGCAGCAGCGCGAGGCTGGCCCCGTCGGTCGGCAGCGCGGCGAAGACGCCCACGATGGCCAGCGCGGCGCCGATCACCGGCATCACCGCACCGCTGAGATCGGGGCCGGCGGCGCGGGCGATCCGCGCGTCCAGACTGGCCTTGGTGGCGGTGCCGATCGCCAGCGCCGCCTTGCGGGTCGCCAACACCAGGTTCCAATGGCCCAGGACGGCGGCCTGGAGTTCTCGCACGATGTGGGCCTGGTTGTAGGGCACGTCGTCCAGCGGCGAGATCAGGTTGTCGTTCAGTGCTTCGGCGTATTTGCCGTCCCAGTCGCCGAGGTCGAAGCGGCTCTGGATGTCGTCCTTGTAGCTGACCGCGTTGGTGGCGAAGCCGGACAACACCGACTGGAGGGCATTGTTCATGCCCTGGTAGGGCTTCTCGGAGATGTGGGCGTAGAACTCGTAGTAGCCGATGATCCAGTCGAACTCGGTGCCCAGCTGGGCGGACTGCTGCGATTGCACGTACTTGACCCGGTCACCCGAGGCACCGGCGAAATCCTTGTACCGATCGGCTCCGGAGTCCCCGTCCTTGTCGACATCACCGGCGTCGATCCACGCGCCGACGACCTCGAGCAGTCGCAGGTCGTTGGCGGACTCCCGAACCTTCTTGGCGATCTCGCGTACTTCTTCCTGGGTGGTCACGACGGGTGATTCCCTCCTCCGCCGGTGGGCGGTGTTGGTGGTGTCGGGGCTGGGACCTTGGGCGGGTCCGGCGGCGGGGTCGCCTTGTGGTCCTTGCCGAACTCGGTCTTGTTGTTCTCGTAGTCGATTTTTTCGGCGGTGTTGAGGTCGGTCTTGGCGAAGTCGTTGGCGGCGCCGACACAACCGGCACCGCTGTCGCGCAGGTTGATGCAGGTGGTGCGGGCGACGTTTTGAAGCTGGTCGCGTAGTTCGACGAATTTGGCTAGGACGGGACCCACTACTCCGGCAGGCCAGCCGGGGGTCTCGAACAGGTCGCTCTCGTGGGAACGGGTCTTGTCAACCTTCCCAGCGGCGTTGCCGAACAGGATGGCCATCGCGGGAAGTTCATACGCGCCCACCTCCCACAGGTTCTCGACATCTACCTGGGTTTTCTCAGACATGCTCGCCGCCTTTGTTCGGAGGGAAGGGAAGTGGGCCGTAGTAGCGCTCGTTGAGACGCAGAATCCGCCGGTTGCGGGACCGTCCCGCCGCCGCGATGGCCGATTGCAGTTCGCCGCGCAGTTGCGAACGGTTCAACCGCGCGATGGTGCCGGGCTCGATCCGGATCCGGATGTCCGCCATGCCGCGCCACTCGACCTCGACATACCCGACCGTCGAGGCGCCGACCACGGCCAATTCGGCCACCGCCCGTTGGAAGGCCAGCTGGCGTTTGGCGAAGTCGTTGCCGTCCCTTGCCAGTCGCAGCGGATCTTGACCGTCGAAGCGCCGTTCGTCGACGGACTCCTGATAGCCGATGACGACATCCTGCACGGCCGCGGCGGCCTGGGTGGCCAGTGAGGCCTCGGAGTGCCGGCGCCAGGCGTTAGGGGACAGGTTCACCTCGACGGGCCTGCCGTTCGACAATCGGGCTCGGACGGTGCCGTCGGGGGATGTGGCGGTGCAGCTGAGATCCCGCAGCGCGGTCGTGAACGTGCTCATGCCCGCGACGGTAGGCCGCGGCGGTTTGATCGCGGTTTGATCAGCGCAGCACCCGCGGCATCTCGGGGCGGTCGCTGGCGGTGATCTCGCGTCGTTCGGTCTCGGTGATGAGGCCGACCTTGGCGAGGATCTCGGCGGCGGCGCTCCAGTGGCGGGCGGCCTCGTCGCGGCGGTCGAGGTCGCACAGGCTGTCGCCCAGGCCCCACAACGCGTCCGCCTCGGGCAGCGCCCCGGCCAGGGCAGTCTGGCGGATGAGGATCAGCAGGTCCTCGAACGTGGACACCGCGGCGGCGCAGTCGCCGGACTCGCGCCGCAGGTAGGCGAGGTTGCTGATCGCGGAGATGCGGTTGCGGTAGTCACCATGCTGTTCGGCGAGGGTCGCGGCCCGCTCGAAGGCGGGGCCGGCCTCCGCCAGCCGCCGCGTCTGGACGTAAGCGAGGCCGAGTTTGATCCAGGTGAGGATCCGCTGGCGACCGACGGGCAGGCGTTCGCTCACGGCGAGGCTCTCGCGCAGGCACTCGATGGACTCCTCGAACCGTCTCAGGTTTCGCAGGGCGGTGCCCTGGAGATTGAGCGCCCAGGCCTGCCCGACGGCGTCCCCGAGCGATGTACAGGTTTCCCGGTATCCGGTGGCGTGCTCCAGTCCCGCGTCGAACAGGCCGAGGGACAGCTCGACCGTCGCCGAATCCCGCAGGATGTGGGCGCGATGGGGCCGCGAGTCGAGGCCCTCGACCGCCGGGATCGCGGTGCGGCACAGCGCGTACACCTGGTTCCAGTAGCCCTGCGAGTACAGGGTGGGAAGGGCCGCGACCACCAGTGCGACGGCGATGCGCGGGTGCCCGGCCGCCACGGCCTGCCGCGTGCCCGCCGCCAGGTTGGCCATTTCGCTTCGGCCCCAGGCGAAGGCCGCGTTGTCGTCGGCGATCGGGGCGCCGTCGTGCCGCAGTCGCAGCGGCTCCACGTCGCAGCGCAGCTCCGCGTCGATGTCGAAGGCGCGCAGCGCATTGCGGGCGGTGGCCAGGTAGGCGTGCAGGATGCGTTCGATCGTCCGGCGGCGCTCGGGCTCGGGTTCGTCGATCGCCGCGCGTTCCCGGCTGAACAGCCGCAGCAGGTCATGCATGGTGTGGCGGCCGGGCGCGGTCGGTTCGATCAGGTGCGCGGCGACGAGGCTCGCCAGCAGCGTTTCGGCGCGCTCGGGGGGCACGTCGGCCGCCGCGGCGGCGGTGACGGTGCTGAAATCGTCGCCCTCGTGCAGGCCCAGGCGGCGGAACAGCGCGGCGGCATCGGCGTCCAGGTTGTCGTAGCTGACCATGAAGGTGGATCGCACCGCCCGTTGGCCGTCGTCGAGGTGTTCCAGGCGCCGCGACTGGGGTCTCAACTGCTCGACCAGCTCCGGTACCTCCAGCCGAGGGTCGGTGTTGAGGCGGGCGGCGGCGACACAGATCGCCAGCGGCACCCGGCCGCACAGTTCGACCAGTTCGACGACGGCGGCGGATTCGGCGCGGCCGGTAAGTCGCTGGAACAGCCGCAGCGCGTCGGGCCGCGACAGCACGTCGAGCCGAAGGACGGCGGCGCCGTCCAACTGGGCGAGGGTGTTGCGGCTGGTGACGAGCACGCCGCAGTTCGCGCCTCCCGGCAGCAGCGGCGTGACCTGCGCGGCATCGGCGGCGTCGTCCAGCAGCAACAGCAACCGCCGGTCGGCGACGGCGGACCGGAACCGGGCGGCGAGTTCGTCGGGATCGGTCACCGAGGCGGGAAAGTCCACATTGAGTGATCGCAGCAGGCGGACGAGGGCTTCGGCGGTGCCGAGCCGGGCCACGCAGGGAGTGGCACCACGCAGATTGAGGTACAACTGACCGTCCGG
>NZ_DASQPW010000272.1:0-22888 GCF_035643755.1 Stackebrandtia sp.
CCCACCACGCCCTAGCTGTCTGGGAACACATGGGCACCACTCAAACCGGACCCGCCCACACCGTCTTGGACTGGCTTCGCCGCCAGCAACAGCCCGAGTGGTCCAAACGCGACATTCATCGCAAGCTGTGCCGACGCCTCAGCCTGGCTGACCTCGACACCGCGCTGCAACTCCTCGCCGCTCATGGCCACATCCGCATCCACCAGCCCGCCCGCTCCGGGCGCGGGCGCCGCCCTGCTCCTCGCATCTCCGTCCACCCCTTCCACACCGGAGGCACCAAATGAGTCGCGCCAAATGGTTGACCGTCGCCGACATTCTCACTGACCTGAAGGTGCCGCGCCGCACTTGGCAGGAATGGCGCGACAAGGGCGCCACGCCGCCTTGTAAACGGCTCCCCAATGGACAGCTCCGCATCTCGGAACGCTCCTACGAGAAATGGCTCGAATCCCTGGAAGAGGTCAACGCATGAACGACAACACCAGCTACGACGTCCGGATCTACAAGACCCGCGTCGTCGCTCGCGCGAAGAAACGGCCCCACAACGTGCGATGGGCTGTCGGGCGACTCCAGCGGCCTCCGTTCAGCGAGTACTTCGCCACGAGCGGCCTCGCCAAAAGCTACGTCTCCAACCTCACCAAGGCGATGAGCAACGGCGAAGCCTTCGACCTCGATACTGGCCTGCCACCGTCCATCCAGCGACAGAAGCTTGCCAAGCAGGAACAGGTAGACGCCGTTTCCTGGCTTGAGCACGCGAAAGAGTATGCCGCTTACAAGTGGACGAGCGGGGCAGCCAATGGTCGTAGGGGTAGAGCGGATGTCCTACGTGACATCACGGTCGCCATCTTGCCAATGCGGGACGATCGGCCGAACGCCGATAACCTGAGTGTCGCGTTGCGTCGCTGGGGTTTTCGGCCGGATCGGGACATCGCAGGTGCCCCACAGGAGATACAAGACGCTTTGACATGGGCCGATAAGCACTGCCCAGCTCTGTCGATTCTGGAAGATGCCGATGTGATGCGCTCGCTTCTTGACAAGCTCACTTTGAAGCAAGATGGTGCGCGAGCGGCAGCCAACTACTTCGACCGACGTCGATCGGGCCTGTACAACGCGGGCGAATACGCCGTCATGAAGGAACGACTTGTCCAGAATCCACTGGAGAATCCAAAGCTGAAATGGAACCGCCCTCCCGACCTCAAGACAGACAACGTCATCGATCCACGGGCAGTCGGAGACAAGGTCCAGGTCGAAGAAATGCTGACCGCCGTGACCTACATCGGCGTCGAGCAAGGCCCGCGATACGTGGCCTACTTCGGCTCCCTTTACTACGCAATGCTTCGCCCCGAAGAAGTCGCTGACCTCAAAGAATCTCAGTGCGATCTGCCTGTTGAAGGTTGGGGCGGCATTGTCGCCGAAGGCGCGGCACCCAGGGTCGGGAGCGACTGGACCGACGATGGAACGCCCTACGACGTACGGGGCCTAAAACACCGAGGACGCAAGGCAACCCGATACGTTCCGATTCCGCCGCGGCTTGTTCAACTTCTACGCGATCACATCAGGCGATACGGAACCGGCCCCGATGGCCGGATCTTCAGAACCATCCGAGGCAACCCATACTCCGTCAAAGAGGCTGGGCGCGTGTGGGCGAAGGCACGCAAGTTCGGTCTCAGCCCTGCGAAACAGCAGACCCCCCTGCTGGAGTGGATATACCTACTGCGCGCATCCGGTATCTCTTGGAGGCGCGCGGCAGGAGTGCCAGTCAAGGAAGTCGCCGAGTGGGCAGGCCACTCTCCCGCCGTCCAGGAACGGCACTACTCGCGCGTGCTGACTGGACTCGAGGACCACTGGAAGCGGCGTATGGACACCTTCATGAACGCCTGAGTGAGCTCCGCTTTGGATACCCCGTGGATACATTTCACGGGGTATCCACGTTTTCGCAGGTCAACGTGGTGAACGTTAGGCTTCTGTAAAACCGCTGGCTCCGCCTACACTGGTTCGAATCCAGTACGCGCCACGAGATTCCTGAGATTCCCCTGTCTTCCTTCGGAAGACCAGGGGAATCTCGTCATTTTTGCCGCGCTTCGCGCGGCGTCGCGGGGGCTTCGCCACCCGCGCTCCCCCAATCAGCCCTCCGACCAGGAATCGCGGTCGGGGGGCTGATTCGTCTGCCGGTGCGCTTCTGCCGAATGGCGGACATTCGCGGCGGGCGTAGGGTGTGCCGCGTGACTCAAGCCCTGATCCTGATCGACCTGATGGAACGCATCGTCGCCTACGACCTGGCCCCGCACTCGGGCACCGAGGTGGTGGAGCGCGGTATGAGGCTCGCCGAGGCGTTTCGGGCTCGGAGGCTGCCCGTGGTCGCGGTGCGGGTGGAGCGCCCCGGGGTGGGGGAGCAGCCGCCTGGCAGCGGGTTCGTCGACGGTTTGCCCGGGGACGGGGATGTGGAGATCGTGAAGGGCGCCATCAGCGCGTTCCACCAGACGGGGTTGGAGGACAGGCTTCGCGAGCTCGGGGTGACGACCGTCGTGATGGCGGGGATCGCCACCAACCTGGGTGTGGAGGGGACGGCGCGGGCCGCCAACGACTTCGGTTTCGACATCGTCGGCGTCTCGGACGCCATGACCGCCATGTCGGCCGAGGAGCACGACATGTCGCTGACGTCGATCTTCGCGCGGTTCGGCACGGTCGTCACCACCGAGGAGTACCTGGCCGGGCTGGGTTGATCGTCAGCCGCCGTCGGCGGCGTTGCGCGCCTCTTCCTGTTCCGCCCATGCGTTGAGGCCCTTGAGGAATCCCGCGCGGTCGCGTGGGGACAGTTGGTCCATGGCGCGCATCAGCGACGCCGAGCGTGCCGCGATGAAGTCCGCGAAGACGCCCCTGGCGTCGGGCGCCACCGACACCAGGGTGCGGCGGCGGTTGGCGGGGTCCTCGGTGCGGGTGGCCAGACCCGCGCGGTCGAGCTCGCTGACCAGCTTGCTGGCCGCCGACAGGGACACGTGGAGGCGGGCGGCGAGGTCGCCGACGCTGGCGGGTTGGCGGGCCATCAGTTGGGACATCACCGCGCCGTGGCGGGGGCCGAGGCCGTGGGTGGTGAAGATCTCGCGCAGGGCGTCGGGCATGTCGTCGTGGGCCCGCCTGAAGAACGCCGAGATGAGGGGGACCTTGCTGATGGCGGCGAGCTCGTCGGGTGTCACGCTCGCATCCTAGCAAACTTGCGAAAATTCAACTATTGTCAAATGGCAACTGTTGAGAGAGGAGCGATCATGAGGCTGACCATCGTGGGTGCCAGCGGGGGTATCGGGCGGCAACTGGTGCGGCTCGGCCTGGGGGACGGGCACGAGGTGACCGCCGTGGTGCGCGATCCCGCGAAGCTCGAGACGCCGCCGCACGAGCGCCTGCATGTCATGCGCGGCAACGCATTGGACGCCGAGTCCATCGCGGGTGCCGTGGACGGCGCCGACGCCGTGCTGTCGGCGATGGGGGCCGCGGGGCGCGTCGATCCGCTGCGGCCCGCCTCCACCTCGGCCGCGGCGGTGGCCAGCGCGATGAAGGCGGCGGGGGTGCGGCGGGTCGTGGTGGTGTCGGCGGGACCGCTGAACCGCGACGGCGCGGGCCAGCCGGCGTGGATACGGCTGGCGTCGAAACCGTTGGGCGCCATACTCAAGGACGCCTACGCCGATCTGGCGCGGATGGAGACGATCCTGGCCGACAGCGGGCTGGACTGGACGTCGGTACGCCCGTCCCGCCTGACCGACAAGCCGGGCAAGGGGACGTACCGACTCCTCATCGAGGCGGGGCCCGCGGGCTTCAGCATCGCGCGGGCCGACGTGGCGCGGGCCATGCTGGACACCCTCGGCGACCCCACCACCGTCGGCCACGCCGTGGGCGTCAGCGACTGAGCCGCAGGCGAATCGCGCGGGTCGCGGTGATCGCCAGGCCGAACAGCGCGGCGACCAACAGCCAACCGACCACCGAGAACCAGGTGTAGAGGTATTCCAGCCAGGTCGCCGTGCGGCCGCCCGCGATCAGCTTGCCGATCTCGGGATACAACGCCAGGATCAGCACGGGGAACAGCGAACGCGTCAGCGCCAGCGCGTTCCTCCACAGCGGACGATGTGTGCGGCGCTCCACCCAGCGGCGCACCCGCGCCAGCCGCCACACTCCCCAAGCGACGGTGAGGATCGTCAGCGCGCCCACCACCAGGTCGCTGGTGGACTGGGCCGAGGTGTTGGGCGCGGGCTGCTCGCCTCGGGTGAGCGCCAGCAGACCCTGCGACAGCTCGTAGGGCGCGTCGAAGGACAGCGACATGCCAGCGTTGGCCATCACCGCGACTCCCCAGCCCGTGTCGGTGTCGATGGTTTGCCTTGCGGTGTAGGAGAACCAGACTCCGCTGTGCGACGCGACGGTGTGGCCGTGGTCGCGGTCGACCTCCCAGCCCAGGCCGTAGCGCGGGTTGGTCTTCGAAGTGGTGTGCAGCCTGGTGAGGTCGGTCTTGGTGAGCACGTCGGTGTCGCCCGTGGCGTTGGCGCGCAACCACTTGCCCATGTCGGAGGCGGTGGTGACGATGCCGTCGGAGCCGCCGACGAAGCGGTGGGGCTCGGCGATGGAGCGATAGCCGTACGCGGAGGCGAATCCCTTGGGGACTTGGGCGTTGTCCGTGAGGTTCACCGCGCGCGTGTCATTCATCCCCAGTGGGCCGAAGATCTCGTCGCGCAGGTAGGCGCCGAACGGCTTGCCGCTCACCTCCTCGACCAGTCGCGCCGCCACCTGGAAGTTCGGATTGTGGTAGTTCCAGGACTTTCCCGGCGCCGCCACCAGGCCCGCATCCGCCAGCCGCGTCACGGCACCGTGCAACGTGGACGGCTGCTCCTCCTCCTTCTCGGCGAACCCGCCGTCGGCCATGCCCGAGGTCTGGTTCAGCAACTGCCGCACGGTGATGCGCTTCGCCCGCGGGTCGTCCATGGAGAACTCGTGGACGTACTCGCGCACGGGCTTGTCGAGGTCCACCTTGCCGTCGTCGACCAGGTGCGACACCGCCGTGGCGGTGAACGACTTGCTCACCGACGCGATGGGCATCCCTGTCGACGCGCTCAGTCGGTCGCCGTTGGAGTCCACGCCGTACCCGTGCGCGCGGATCACCTTGTCCGCCTTGGTGACCACGACGGTCGCGCCAGGCACGCCCGAGTCGTCGAGAAAGCGGTTCACCAATGCGTCGATCGATCGGGCGTCGACCTTCGCCGTCGGTGCCGCGTTGGCGATGCCAGGCGCCAGCACCAGGCCCGCCGCCGCCAACGCCACCAGAATCCGTCTCATGTCCGTCCTCTCCTCGGTCGAGGACGGCAACGCTAAGCAAGCGAAACCCCGGCGCCATCTGGCAAAGGAAAGCCGTCGGTCCCCGACTTTCGTCGGGTTGTGCGCCGCCTGTGCGCGCGCGTGTGCGCCCCGTGTGATCATCTGTGTTTCGCCCCCACCCCTCCAGGAGCCCATCGTGAAGGTCCATGCCCCCGACGGCACGAAGTGGCGCGTCGGCCGCCGCGTCCTGCCCTGGGTCACGCGCTTCGGCACCATCCCCTCCGTCCTGTTGATGGGGTTCGGGCTGCTATTGTCTGAGGCGTTCTTCATCGGGCTGGTGGTACTGGCGTTCGCGATCCCGATGATTCTCGTGCTGTTGGTGTCGTGGCTGCTGTCGGTGCTGTTCGCGCCGTTCCTGCTGCTGGTCGGGCGCAAGGTGGTGGCGTACCGACTGGGCTCCGACAGCGGTGCGGGCGTCGACACCGACGACCGCACCTTCGCGATTCGCCGACCCCCCGAGTTCAAGATCCGCCGCTTCGTGGTCGCCAGCGACGACGACGCCCAGCGCCTCATCGCGGACCTGAGGGCGCGCCTGGAACGCGGCGAGGGGATTCCCGCGACCGAGCCGAGTTAGCCAGGCGGGGACGCCTCAGCCCGCCAGCGCCTCCTGTCCGCGGAACGTGTTGCGGTACGCCCGTGGCGAGACCCCAAGGGCCGCATGCAAATGCTGCCGCAGCGAGGTGCCCGTCCCGAAGCCCGCGTCGATGGCGACCCTGTCGATCGACAGGTCGGTGGTCTCCAACAGCTGCCGCGCGCGTTCCACCCGCTGCTGGGTGAGCCACTGCTGGGGCGACATGCCGACCTCCTCGCGAAAGCGCCGCGTGAAGTTGCGGGTGCTCATGGATTCCCTCGCCGCCAGCTCTCGCAGGGTCACGGGGCGGTGCAGTTGGGACAGCGCCCAGGCGCGGGCCTTGGCCGTGGAGGCGGAGCGGGGTTCGGGGACGGGGCGGGCGATGAACTGCGCCTGGCCGCCGTCGCGGTGCGGGGGAACCACGGTGCGGCGCGCGATGTCGTTGGCGACGGCGGTGCCGAAGTCCTTGCGCACCATGTGAAGGCACAGGTCGATGCCCGCGGCCTCGCCCGCCGAGCTCAGGATCCTGCCGTTGTCCACATAGAGCACGTCGGGGTCGACGTCGATCCGTGGATAGTGCCGTCGCAGCTCGTCGGCGGCCTTCCAGTGGGTGGTGACGCGCAGGCCGTCGAGCAGTCCCGCCTGGGCCAGCACGAACGCGCCCGTGCAGATCGAGGCGACGCGGACGCGGCTGGGCAGCGCCGCCAGGGCCTTGGCCAGGGTGGCGTTGCGGGCGAACGACTCCTCGTCCTCGTAGGCGGCGGTGACCACCACCGTGTCGGCGTCGGCCATGATGTCGAGCCCGTGGGCGACGTTGATGCTGAACTCGTTCTTGGTGGTGACGAGACCGGGCTCGGGCGTGCAGGTCAGCACCTCGTACAACGGTTGGCCATCGGGCGATTCCGCGTCGCCGAAGATCTGGTGAACGATGCCCAGCTCCAGGGGCAGCAGCTCGGGGCGCACGGCCACGGCGACGCGGTGGCGCCCCGTGTCACTGAAACCAGTCATGGCCCGATTCTTTCACATGTTGTCTATCGAGCCAATGGTTTGTGGCGCCGAACCCGCGCATGCTCGAGCTGACGACGACAAGCGGACGACGAACCAGCGACCAACCACGAAAGGCCCACGCCATGAAGGTGCTGTGGATCTACGCCCACCCCGAGCCGCGCTCCCTCAACGGCTCGCTCCGCGACGAGGGCATCGCGACCCTGCGGGAGCTGGGCCACGACGTCCGCCAGTCCGACCTGCACGCCATGGCGTGGAACCCCGTGGTCTCACCCGACGACTTCACCGCCCACACCGACGAGCGGCTCGTCGTCGGCGAAGCCCAGGAGCGCGCCCACGCCACGGGCACCCTGAGCGCCGACATCCGCGCCGAGCAGGAGAAGGTCGAGTGGGCCGACGCCCTGGTCGTGCAGTTCCCGCTGTGGTGGTTCGGCATGCCCGCGATCCTCAAGGGATGGTTCGATCGGGTGTTCACCCAGGGCTTCGCCTTCGGCGTGGCCAACCCCGAAACGGGACGGCAGCGCCGCTACGGAGACAACACCCTGTACGGCAAGCGCGCGATGGTCATCACCACCTTCGGCGCCCGCGCCGCCAGCATGGGGCCGCGCGGCATCCACGGCGACATCGATGACCTGCTGTTTCCGCTGCATCACGGCATCCTGTGGTACTCGGGCATCGCCGCGCTGGAACCCTTCGTTGTGGACGGAACCGCGCGGTTCGGCGATACCGAGTATGCGCTGCACGTCAAGCGGTTGCGGGAGCGTCTGGAGAATCTGGACGGTGACCCGGCGATCGCCTACCGTCACCAGGAGGGCGGCGATTACGACGCCGATCTGACGTTGCGTCACGACATCGCGACCAGCCAGTATGGATTCGAAATCCATCGGACGGATCGCCCCGTCACTCACCGTGATTCCGTTGCGCCGAAACAAGAGTAGCGACACCGTCACCCGAAACGGCTGTGGCGTGAGGGTAGGAGTGCCCGCTATGGGCTGTGGGACTTTCCACGCAACCGTTGGCACCCGGTAAAACCCCACGTAGATTCACCCGGGCCCGCCGGGCACCCCGTGTGTCCACCCCCGGACACCACCCGCGCGGGAGCCGCCGAATCACCGCTTGGTGAACCGGGGACCCAGGTCCCTTTTGGGGTGAATCCTCCGAATCCCCTTGGAGGTAGGGCGATCTTCCCGCCCGAACCCGTCAGCTAACCCGGTAGGCGGATTGTGGAAGAAAGGCCACCCGTTCGTGCCTAAAACCATGCCGTCCTGCCAGGACGGGCACAACCATCCCCACCGAAAGTCCCGACGCGGCGTATTCGCCAAGTCGGCCGCCCTGAGCGGCGTCGCCTGCGCGGCGGTCGCCACGATCCTGGCGTTCCCCGCCGCCTCGCACGCCGACCCCGGTCTGGAGCAGCAGCTCAAGTCGGCCAAGGCGCACCTGAAGGACGCCAAGTCCACCCTGTCCCACCTCAAGCACGAGCGCGGCGACGCCCAGCATCGGGTCGCCGCGGCGAACAAGGTCCTGGACGACACCGACGCCTCCATCACCGACGTGTCGGCCGCCATGGACGACAAGGACGCCGCGTTCGACAAGCTCAGCGACCTGGTCGACTACTCCAGGACCGCCGCCGCCGACCGCAGCCACACCGAGGCGCTGCGCGACGCCACCGCCGATCGCGTCGACTCACTCGACGACAAGATCGCCGACGCCAAGCACAAGGTCTCCGACCTGACCGCCAAGCGCGACAAGCTGGCCAAGAAGCTGGAGGCCGCCTCCGCCGGGGGCAGCGGCAGCGGCGAGGCCGTGGCGGGCGCGGGCTCGGGCGGCGGCGCCACCGCGGTGGCCTTCGCCAAGGCCCAGCTCGGCGAGCCCTACGTGTTCGGAGCCTCAGGCCCCGACTCCTGGGACTGCTCGGGCCTGACGATGATGGCCTGGCAGCAGGCGGGTGTGTCGCTCAACCACGGCAGCTTCGACCAGGCCGACGAGACCCAGTCGATCTCGCGCGACCAGTTGCGGCCGGGCGACCTCATCTTCTACAACGGCGGCGAGCACGTCGGCATCTACATCGGTGGCGGCAAGGTGATCCACGCCCCCACCGAGGGCGACGTGGTGAAGATTTCCCCCGTGGACATGATGCCGCCCGAGGGTTTCGGCCGTCCCTGAGGCCAGCCCCGTGGGTTCTATTTCCGGCAGGGGGCGGGCGCGCGTGTGGCGCGCCCGCCCCCTGCCCTACCAGCTCGTCACCAGCAGATGGTTGACCGCCAACGCGACCACCGCCTGTGCGCCCAGCCACCAACGCGCACCCCGTGCGGGCAGCAATGCCGTGGCGGGCAACAGGAACACCGCGAAAGGCAACCAGATCCGTTCGGTCTCGGCCTTGCTCATGCCCGACAGGTCGGCCAGCAGCAGCGCCGCCAGCGCCGCCAACACCAACCACGCCAGGCGATCCCCGCTCGACGCCCGCGACGGATGACGCAGCCGCCGCACCGCCGGGGCCGCCCGTCGCAGACCCGCCACAGTGGCCAGACCCACGATGATCACCGTGCACGCCAGGTTGGCCCACACGAAGTACCATTGGGGACGGTCGCCGCCGTATCCCTGGTAGTAGCGCGGCACCAGCGTCTGATAACCCTCCCACCACCAAAAGCCCGCCACCGTGAACGCGGCGGGAACCACCAGCGCCCCCAGAACGGCCCAGCCCCCCGCGACCAGGGCGGAGGTGGGCTTCGAGGCCGAGGCGCCGTCGCCGAGGCGGGCGAGGATGAACGCCACCACCGCAATCGGCCCGAACAACGTCAGACCGTACGACAGGTAGCACAGTAGACCGTACAGCAGCCCGCAGCCGAGCGCCCAGTACCGGGAACCCTTGGCCGCCAACGCCGCCATCGCGACCGTCCACGCCGCGACGCCCGCGAAGTATCCGTCGGCCGACACCCCCGTCCACACCGCCGCGGGAACCAACACCGCGAACGGCGCCGCCCGCCGCGCCAGCGACTCATCGGCCACACGCGACACCGCGATCAGGACGGCCGCCGCCGCGCTGGCCCCCACGGTGATGCACCATGCCGCCGCCCACGTGCCGCCGCCCAAACCGATGCGGTCCAACGCGACGAACGTCAACGTCGCCCCGGGCGGGTGCCCCGCCACGTGCGCGGGCCAGTGCCCCGGCGAGTCGATGAGGATGTGGGAGGTGAAGCCCCGCAACGCTTTCGGGATGTCCGCGAACCTGTCGACCGCCCGCAGATACTCGTTCTTGGTCTCCAGCTGCCCCGCCACCCCCTTCCATCCGTCCACAAGCGCCAACGACCAGATCCAGGCCATGGACGCCACCCACGCGGCCACCAGCACCGCCCGCCACGGCAATCGCCGCGCGAGGCTCGGGCCGTACGCCACCACCGAGGCGCCCACCACCAGCGCTAGCGGCGTCCCGATGTCGGCGTGCGGCTCCCACACCGCCGACAGCGGCGGCCAGTTGACGTGCAGCACGTCGTCGCCGTTGACGGCGACACCCACCACGGCCGCCGCCGCGACCAGCACCACGCCGACCCCCGCGGCGATCAGGTCGCCCCGACGCGCGGGGCCCAAGACGAAACGCACCCCCGAACGCTAAGCCGTCCGGCGCCGGAAGGAGGCATCCCGTCACACTTCCTTAATGTCGGCGTCGCCGCTGGGCTAGGGTTGCGTGGTTTGAGTTCAGGTTAAATTCAGGGGAGCCCATGTCCAGCAACACCGTGGCGGAGGCCCGCAGACGGCGCACCTTCGCCGTCATCTCTCACCCCGACGCGGGTAAGTCGACCATCACCGAGGCCCTGGCGCTGCACGCTCAGGTGATCGGCGAGGCGGGCGCCGTCCACGGCAAGGGCGGCCGCAAGGGCGTGGTCAGCGACTGGATGGCCATGGAGCAGCAGCGCGGCATCTCCATCACCTCGGCGGTGCTGCAGTTCGCCTACCGCGACTGCGTGGTGAACCTGCTCGACACCCCGGGCCACGCCGACTTCTCCGAGGACACCTACCGCGTGCTGACGGCCGTGGACTGCGCGGTCATGCTGCTGGACGCCGCCAAGGGCCTGGAACCCCAGACGCTGAAGCTGTTCGAGGTGTGCCGCCACCGCCGCATCCCCGTCATCACGTTCATCAACAAGTGGGACCGCCCGGGCATGGACCCGCTGGAGTTGTTGGACGAGATCGAGTCCCGCATCGACATCAAGCCGACGCCGCTGACGTGGCCGGTGGGCGTGGCGGGGGAGTTTCACGGGGTCATCGACCGCCGCGACGCCACGATGGTCCACTTCGAACGGACGCCGGGCGGTACGCGCCAGGCGATCGAGGAGGTCGTGTCCGACGACGAGGCCGCCAAGCGTTACGGCGCCGACTATTCCCGCGCCCGCGAGGAGGTCGAGCTGCTGGACGCCTCCGAGGCCACCCACGACCAGAAGCTGTTCCTGGACGCGGTCACCACGCCCGTCCTCTTTGGAGCGGCCGTGGCCAACTTCGGTGTCCGCCAACTGTTGGACGTCCTGATCGATCACGCCCCCGCCCCCGAGCCGCGCGTCGACACCGGCGACCACCCGCGCGAGCTCGACTCGGCGTTTTCGGGTTTCGTGTTCAAGATCCAGGCCAACATGAACCCCGCGCACCGCGATCAGGTCGCGTTCCTGCGGGTGTGTTCGGGGAGGTTCGAGCGCGGCATGGTCGTCACCCACGCCGAGTCGGGCCGTCCATTCACGACCAAGTACGCGCAGTCGATGTTCGGCGCCGCCCGCGACACCATCGACGAGGCCTTCCCCGGCGACGTCATCGGTCTGGTCAACGCCACCAACCTCGGCATCGGCGATTCGCTCTTTGTGGACAACAAGGTGGTGTACCCGCCGTTGCCGTCGTATGCGCCCGAGCACTTCGCGCAGGTGCGCTGCGACGACACCTCCAAGGCCAAGCGCTTCCGCCGCGGCATCGCGCAGCTGGACGCCGAGGGCGTGGTGCAGGTGCTGATCTCCGAGCAGCGCGGCGACGGCGCGCCCGTGCTGGCGGCCGTGGGCCCGATGCAGTTCGAGGTGGCCGCCGCGCGGCTGCGCGGCGAGTTCAACGTCCCCGTCACGATCGACAACCTGCCGTACTCGCTGGCGCGGCGCACCGACGCCGACAGCGTCCCGATGCTGCGCGGCGCCCCGGGGGTCGAGGTGTTCACCCGCCAGCGCGACGGCGCGCTACTGGTGGGCTTCC
Source organism: Stackebrandtia sp. (assembly GCF_035643755.1). Lineage (NCBI taxonomy): Bacteria > Bacillati > Actinomycetota > Actinomycetes > Glycomycetales > Glycomycetaceae > Stackebrandtia > Stackebrandtia sp. The sequence goes on from NZ_DASQPW010000272.1 coordinate 12,146, forward strand.
CGAACCGTTGGCGCGTCCAGACCGTCCAAAATGATCAGCCGCACGCCACCTTGGAGCCGCTGCTGGCGGACGCGGGTTCCTGACGCCGCATCAGATGTCCCATGCCGTCCTCCAGCCAGGAGAAAGCCTGATGCACCTTGGCCAGGGACCGCTTCTCCATGGCGTCGACGTCGAAGGTCACGCCCTCGCAGAACATCTGGCGGAAGTTCTCCACGAACACGGTGTGGGTCGCCTCCATGATCGTGTTGGCCAGGAAGCGCGCGGTGAACTCCTCGGCGCCCTCGTCGACGAGCGCCTCGGCCAGCAGGTGCTTGGCGTGCTCGCGGTGGCGCATGCTCCGCAGGGCCAATGAGGGGTTTTCGGTGATGAGTTTGCGCACCCGTTTCATGATCGGGTGATTGGTCAACCCGGTCATCGGGTGGTGCCGCTTGATCAGGTCGATCATGTGCTCGTGGACCACCTGGAGCGGGGTGGTGCCGACGGGTCGTTCGCGCACCAGCCGTGCGGGCTCGGACAGCATGTGGGCGCCGCGGCCCACGACGATGTCCTCCTTGGTGGGGAAGTAGTTGAACACCGTCTTCTTGGAGACCTCGGCCGCCTCGGCGATCTCGGCGACCGAGACGTTGTCGAATCCGCGTTCCTCGAACATGTCCAGCGCGATGTCGGACAGCCGCTTGCGCGTCTGGTCCTTCTTGTGTTCGCGCAGGCCCTTCCGTTCTTCCATGATCAAAGTCTACCAGGTGTACAAGTCGTCTAGATATAAATTTGCACCCGGTGTAATTCGCTGCTACGGTTCACCCATGTCCCACCCACCCATACCCAATGGCAGCCTGCGGGCCGTGCTGCGCGGAAGGCTGCGCCCGTACCGCGCGACGATCGTGGTGATCACGGTCCTGCAGCTGGTGCAGACCCTCGCCATGCTGTTCCTGCCGACGCTGAACGCCAACATCGTCAACAACGGCATCGCCACGGGCAACACTGGCTACATCCTGTCGCGCGGCTCCGTCATGCTCGGCGTCACGCTGCTGCAGGTGATCTGCGCCGCCTCGGCGGTCTACCTGGGCGCCAAGGTTTCCATGTCCCTCGGACGGGACCTGCGCGGCGACGTCTTCACCCAGGTGCAAAACCTCAGCTCCCGCGAGGTCAACGGCCTGGGGGCGCCGACCCTGATCACCCGCGTCACCAACGACGTCCAACAGATCCAGACCCTGCTGTTCATGCTGCTGACGCTGCTGTTGAGCGCGCCCCTGATGGGCGTCGGCGGCCTCATCATGGCGGTGAACCAGGACCTACCGCTGTCGGGCGTGTTCCTGGTGGCGATTCCCGTGCTGGTCGCGGTGGTGAGCATGATCATCCGGCTGGTGATCCCCACGGTGCGCACCATGCAGCGCCGCATCGACGCGGTGAACCGGGTGATGCGCGAGCAGATCAGCGGCATCCGCGTCATCCGCGCCTTCGTCCGCGACGACCACGAGAAGCGGCGCTTCGGCGAGGCCAACGACGACCTGATGCGGGCGGGCCTGCGGATGGGACGCATCCAGGCGTTCTTCGGCGCCAGCGCCCAGACCGTCGCGGGCCTCACCGGCGTCGCGGTGGTGGCGTTCGGCTGGCCCAGCCTGGCCGACCAGAGCCTGAAGGCCGGGTCGCTGATCGCCTTCCTGAACTACAACGGACAGATCCTGATGGCGGTCATGATGTCCATGAGCGTGTTCATGCTCGCGCCGCGCGCCAAGGTCGCGGCCGGGCGCATCCAGGAGGTCTTCGACACCGAATCCAGTGTGCGCGAACCGAAAGAGCCCAGGCGCCCCGCCGAACCGCGCGGCGACCTGGACCTGCGCGGCGTCACCTTCGGCTACCCCGGCGCGGAGGAACCGGTGCTGTGCGACGTCGACCTGATCGCCCGCGGCGGCCAGACCACCGCCATCGTCGGCTCCACCGGCGCCGGCAAGACCACCCTGATCCGGCTCATCGCCCGGCTGATGGACGTCGACAGTGGATCGGTGTCCGTCGACGGCGTCAACGTGCGCGACATGGACCGCGCCGGTCTGGCCGAGTGGATCGGTCTGGTGCCGCAGAAGGGCTACCTGTTCTCCGGAACCGTCGCCTCCAACCTGCGCTACGGCGACCCCGACGCCTCCGACGCCGAACTGTGGCGGGCCCTGGACATCGCCCAGGCCCGCGACTTCGTGGAGGCCATGCCCGACGGCCTGGACACCGCGATCGGCCAGGGCGGCACCACCGTGTCGGGCGGACAGCGCCAGCGCCTGGCCATCGCCCGCGCCCTGGTCGCCAAGCCCCGCATCTACCTGTTCGACGACTCGTTCTCCGCGCTGGACAGCGCCACCGACGCCGCGCTTCGCGCCGCGCTCGACACCCACCTGTCCGAGGCGACGCGAGTCATTGTGGCCCAACGGATCTCCACGATCCGCGACGCCGACCGCATCGTGGTGCTGGAAGCCGGGCGCGTCGAGGCCACCGGCACTCACGCCGAACTGCTCAAGACCAGCCCCACCTACGCCGAGATCGTCGGCTCGCAGCTCACCGTCCAGGAGGCAGCATGAGTTTCATGGGGAGACCCGCCAAGCCCGCCCAGCCCTCCGACCTGCGCGGCACCGCCATGCGGTTGCTCAAGTCCATGCGGATCGACACCGGACGCGTCGCGGCGATCGTGTTGTTGGCGATCGCGGCGGCCGGCTCGACCGTGGCCATGCCGACCCTGCTGGGCCACATCACCGACGTCGTGCTCTACGGCGTCAAGCACGGCGGCGTCGACGTCGCCGCGGTGTGGCGGCTCCTCGCCGTGGCGGCGATCCTCGGGGTGGCCGGGGGAACCTTCACCGTCCTACAGGGACGCACCATCACCTCGGTGGTGCAGGGCGTGGCGATGCGGATGCGACGCGACACCAACGCGAAGCTGTCGCGGCTTCCCTTGAGCTACTTCGACACGGAGTCCCGCGGCGAGGTGATGTCGCGAACCACCAACGACATCGACAACCTGTCGCAGAGCATGCAGATGATCATGCAGCGCGTGGTCGGCTCGGCCCTGGCGCTGGTGGGCACCCTGGTGGCGATGATCCTGCTGTCGCCGCTGCTGGCGGTCATCGTCCTGGTGACTACGCCGTTCACCGTCTGGCTGGCCAAGTCGATCGGCAAGCGCGCCCAGCCGCAGTTCAAGAAGCAGTGGGCGGCGACGGGAAAGCTCAACGGGCACGTCGAGGAGATGATCACCGGCCACGAGCTGGTGACGGTCTTCGGCCGCCGCGACGACGCCATCGACACCTTCGCCGGACACAACGGGGACGTCCGCGACGCCAGCGTGCGCGCCCAGTTCGTCTCGGGCCTGATCTCCCCGGCCATGACCTTCCTGGGCAACATCAACTACGTCCTGATCGCGGTGGTCGGCGCGCTGCGGGTGGCCTCGGGAACCATGACCATCGGCGAGATCCAGGCGTTCGTCCAGTACGTCATGCAGTTCAACCAGCCGATCACCACGATCGCGGCGATGGCGGGCCAGATCCAGTCGGCCATGGCCTCGGCCGAGCGGGTCTTCGAACTGTTGGACGCCAAGGAACAGGGCTCCGACCCCGAGGAACCCGCGAATCCGCAAAGGAACGGTGGCCGGGTCGACTTCGTGGACGTGTCCTTCCGTTACAAACAGGACGAGCCGCTGATCGAGGACCTGTCGCTGACGGTGGAGCCCGGCCGCACCCTGGCCATCGTCGGGCCGACGGGGGCGGGAAAGACCACCCTGGTCAACCTGCTGCTGCGCTTCTACGAGATCGACGCGGGAACCATCACCATCGACGGGGTGGACATCGCGACCATGACCCGCGACGGCCTGCGCGCCAACATCGGCATGGTCCTTCAGGACACCTGGCTGTACAACGGAACCATCGCCGAGAACATCGCCTACGGCAGTCCCGACGCCACCGACGACGAGATCGCCGAGGCGGCGCGCGCGGTGCACGCCGACCACTTCATCCGCACGCTCCCCGACGGCTACGACACCGTGATCGACGAGGACTCCGGCGGCCTGAGCGCGGGCGAGCGGCAGCTCATCACGATCGCGCGGGCCTTCCTGATCAAACCGTCCATCTTGATCCTGGACGAGGCGACCAGCTCGGTGGACACCCGCACCGAGGCCCTGGTGCAAAAGGCGATGAGCAGTCTGCGGGCGGGGCGCACCAGCTTCGTCATCGCGCATCGCCTGTCCACCATCCGCGACGCCGACACCATCCTGGTGATGGAGCACGGCCACATCGTCGAGCAGGGCAGCCACGCCGAGCTGCTCGCCGCCGACGGCGCGTTCGCGCGCCTGTATCGCGCGCAGTTCGGCCAGGCCGTGGCCGCCTGAGGGCGGCGAGATGGGGTCCGTCCAGTAGTCACACTGGACAGACCCCATCGGAGTGTTACGGGGTGTTGTTGGCCAGGGCCAGCAGGCGGTCGGCGCTTCCGTTGAAGACGCTGACGTCGCAGTTGCCGCTGACGCCGGGAACCGAACCGGTGGAGGTGTACTGCCAGAAGGTGTAGAACGGGAACCCGCCGGGGATGGTCGGGCTGCTCACGCCGTAGTGCGCCACCCACAGCGGCGAGGTCGACGCCACCGCGCCGGATCCGCCGGTGCACTGGTTCCACCAGCTGGCGGCCGTGTAGACCACCGGCCAGCGGCTGGTGCGGGAGTGGTAGGTGTTCGAGAAGTCGACGACCCAATTGACCATACTGGATGCCGACAGCCCGTAACAGGTGCTGCCGTAGGGATTCCACTCGATGTCGAGCGCGCCGGGCAGGGTTTTGTTGTCCTTTGACCAGCCGCCGCCGTGGTCGACGAAGTAGTTCGCCTGGGTGGCTCCCGACGAGACATCGGGACGCGCGAAGTGGTAGGCGGCGTGCATCATTCCGGCGTTGTAGGAGCCGGTGTACTGCTGAGAGAAGTACGGGTTGCGGTACCCGGTTCCCTCGGTTGCCTTGACGTACGCGAACTTGTAGCCCGCTCCGGCCACTGAGGCCCAGTTGACGTTGCCCTGGTAGGACGATACGTCGATGCCGCGCGGGTTGTCGGCTGCTTGTGCGGTGCCGGCGCCGACGAACACCGTCGCCAGCATCGCCACCGCGGACAAAAGGGCGAGCCAGAGACCGCGCCGCGGCCGTCGAGTTGGTTGTGGACTGTCGTGTGGGGACTCGGTTGTTACACCGGGCATGGTGTGACTCCTTGAAGGGGGTCGGGCAGATCCATCCCGGCAGGCAATGGGGCGTCGTGCCGGGACGACCGCGATGCTTGTGCATCGTTGTAAAACGAACTTGTCGGTAACAACCACAAATAAGCTACAAAGCGTCCATAAGTGTGCTTTGAACCCGTTGCGTTACTGGAGAACCGCCTCGGCGAGTTCCCGCGCGGCCGCGTCGCTCAGGGGTCCGTTCTGGAACAGGACGCGGTACCACAACACCCCGAAGACCTGGTCGATCAGCAGGTCGATGTTGGACCCGGCGTCCAGCTCCCCGCGCCGGAGGCCGCGCTCGAAGACCGCGCGCAGGCTGTCGCGCCGCCGATCGGTGAACTCCCGCAGCATCGAGCTGGCGTCGGCGTCGCGCTGCGCCTCGGCCGCCAGCACCCGCAGCAGCCCGACGGTCTGCGCGTCGCGGGCCCCGGCGAACGTGGAGGTGACGAACGCCCGCAGGTCGTCGCGAAGGTTTCCCTTGTCGGGCATGGGAACCCGGCTGCGCCCCATCTCGACGGCGGCCTCCAGCAGGATCGCGTACGGCGACGGCCACCAGCGGTACAGCGTCTGCTTTCCCGACCCCGCCTCGGCGGCGATCGCGGCCATGGTGACCTCGGCGGCCGGGCGACTGGTGAACAGCCGCAGCGAGGCGTCCAATATGGCCTGGCGGACGGCGGTGTTGCGCTGGCGTCCGGTGTGGGGGCGGGCGGCGGAGGACATGTGACGACCCTAGCACTTGACGAGACGCGAAGTCTCGATAAACTGGTTGCTGAGACACCGAGTCTCGACAAAACGAAAGGCTCACGCATGACTCTCCACGGGCAACACGTACTGGTGATGGGCGGCAGCTCGGGCATCGGCGCCGCCTCGGCGCGGCGGCTGGCGGCCCAGGGCGCGGCCGTCACCATCACCGGCCGCGACGAATCCAAACTCGCCGCCACCGCCGCCGGCATCGACGGCAAGGTCATCACCGCCCGCCTCGACGCCACCGACCCCGCCCAGATCGCCGGCTTCTTCGCCGCCGACACCGTCTACGACCACCTGGTGCTGGCGCTCAGCGGCGCCTCGGGCGCCGGACCGCTGGCCACACTGGACCTGGACGACCTGGCCGCGGGCTTCGACGGCAAGTTCTGGCCGCACGTCCGCATCCTCCAGGCGGCCCTGCCCCACCTGAGCGACCGGGCATCGCTCACCATCATCACCGCGGCCTCGGCCCGCTCCGCCCTTCCCGGCACCGCGGGCCTGGCCGCCATCAACGGCGCCCTGGAGGCCATGGTCCCGCCCCTGGCCGCCGAGCTGGCCCCGCGCCGCGTCAACGCGATCTCCCCGGGCGTCATCGACACCCCGTGGTGGTCGGGCCTGTCCGACGCCGAACGCCAGGCCACCTTCGACGGCTTCTCGGCGATGCTGCCGCTCAAGCGCGTCGGCACCGCCGACGAGGTCGCCCACACCGTCGAGTACGCGGTCTCCAACGGCTACCTCACCGGCAGCGTCCTGGAGTGCGACGGCGGCGCCCACCTGGGCAGCGCCGGGTAATCCGTCTCGGTCACTATGGGTGGGACCACCCGCCCATAGTGACCGAAGGCCCACATGACCAGCCCGTCTCCCGTCCCCGAACACGCCTCCGAACACGTTTCCCCGTCGCGGCTGAACGCCCTGAGCGACGGCGTGATCGCCATCGCCGCCACCCTGCTGATCCTCGAGGTGGACCCGCCCGGGACCGAGGGGTCGGTATGGGGGCAGCTGGGGCGGGAGTGGCCGTCCCTGGTGGCGTTCCTGCTCAGCTTTCTCGTGATCGGGGTGGTGTGGATTCACCACCACAACCTGTTCCATCGGGTGCGGCGGGTGGATCGGACGCTGCTGTTCCTCAACCTGGGGATGCTGGCGACCGTGTCGTTCCTGCCGTTGCCGACGGCGACCCTGGGCACGCACTTCACCGGGGACGACACGAAGGCGGCCACCGTGTTCTACGCGGGCTCGATGATGCTGACGTCCCTGTGGTTCGTTCTGCTGTGGAATCACCTGGTGCGTCGTCCGGAACTGTTGCACGTGGACGCGCCGATCGCCGAGGCGCGGCGGGCGCGGGCACGGTCGTTGACGGGGCCCGCGGCGTACGGGGCGGCCACGCTGATCGCGCTGGTGGTGCCGGTGGCGTCGCTGGTGCTGATCGCCGGCACCATCGGGTACTTCGTGTTCGGGCGCAGGGCCCCGGCGGCGCGCACCAAGCGCTAGGCCGCTTAGCTGAGCGGCACCCGCCATACGAGACGGGTGCCGCCCATCGAGGTGGGAGTGATGGAGAACGTGCCGCCGTGGGATTCGGCGCGATGGCGCAGACTTGTTAGTCCACTATGGGGGACGGCGGGGGCGATGCCGACGCCGTCGTCGACGACCTCGATGGTGAGGGTGTCGGTCGCCTCGGCCGTGACCGTGATGTGTTTCGACGCCGCGTGGCGCACCGCGTTGCTGACGCCCTCGCGGACCACCGCGGCGGCCTGCTCGGCGATGTCGCCGGGGACCAGGGTGTCCAGCGCGCCCGACAGCCGCACCGTCGGGGTGACGTCGGCGTTGTCGGCGGCCTCGGCGGCGATGTCCAGCAGGCGGCGGCGCAGCCCGCCGCGGGACCCGCCCGCGGGCTCGTGAAGGTCGAATATGGACGTTCGGATGTCGCGGATGGTGTGGTCGAGCTGCTCGATGACGGAGTTGACGCGCTGCTTGGCCAGCGGATCGGAGATGCGCTTCACCAGGCCCTGGAGGTTGATGCCGCAGCCGTAGAGGCGCTGGATGACGTGGTCGTGGAGGTCGGCGGCGATCCGGTCGCGGTCGGCCAGGACGTCCAGCATGCGTTGGGCGCGTTGGCCCTCGGCGGCCTGTAGCGCCAGTGCGGCCTGCTCGGCGAAGGACGCCAGGGGCGCGATCGCCTCGGTGGCGAAGCCGGCCGTGTCGTTGGCGCGCAGGGCGATCAGGGCGCCGTCCTGGGCGGCGGGGGAGGGGAACGGCACGGCCAGCGCCGATCCGTACTCCTCGGCCGCGGCGCCCAGCAGCGCGGGGAGGGTCTCGCCGACGTCCAGCACGAGGGATCCCGTGGCGGAGCCGCGCGAGTCGTTGAGGACGTGGGACGGCATGGTGTGGCCGATGAGCTCGTCGGAGTGGGCGCCGCAGGCGGTGCGGGCGGTCAGCAGGCGCGGGTCCTCGCTGGGCAGCAGGATGACCACGGTCGCGGCCTCCAGGACGTCGGCGACGTGGTGGGCGGCCAGCTGAAGGGTGCCGTCCGATGTGGCCCCCGCCAGCAGGGCGTCGCGGATGTCGGAGGCGGCGGCCAGCCAGCGCTGCTTGGCCAGGCCGACCTCGTACATGCGGGCGGTCTCCACGGCGATGCCCGCGGCGGCGGCCAGGGCCTGGAGCACCGCCTCGTCGTCGGCGTTGAAGCGGGACGCGGCGATGGATTCGCGCAGCTGCCCGTCGACGCCGATATAGGCCAGTTCGGACAGTCCATGGTCGTCGCCGTCGGTGGTGTTCACCAGGCGCATCGCGGCGTCCAGCAGCTCCCGCAGGCGATCGCGGGTGCGCATCATCTCGTTGATGCGTTCTTGTACCTCGCCAAGCAATTCGTTGAGCCGCTTGCCCTCGAGGCCGACCGTCTCGTTCGGACGTTGTGAGAACTCCGACATGGTCACTCAGATTCCAAGCAGATGAAGGGGTCAGCTTGAACGGACTTCAGTGTCCCACCGTAGTCGACCGGTTCCGGCGGGGATGCGTGGTCCCGTCTACGCTGCGGAATTGTGTGCCAACCTCCGTCCCGACACCTGGTCAAGGTCGATGAGGACGAAGTGGTCGCGCTCGCGCGCCGCCCATGCCGGCAGGTCGAGGGACTCCAGCAGGTCGAACTCCTCGGCCCCGTGGCCCACCAGCCGGGAACGGCCGACGACCAGCACGCTCCAGCCCTCGTGATTCGACTCGTCGATGCAGTCGACCTCCATGGCCACCACGGCGTGGTCGGCGGCGGCCGACAGCTTGCTGCCCTTGGTGGTGCGGATGACGATCCATCCACCGTGGATGATGAACGTCACGGGCAGGATGACCGGCATCGCCTGGTCGGTGATGGCGATGCGGCCCACCGAAACCGACGCCAATAGTCGTAGACACTCGTGTTGATCAATGTTTCTGAGGTTGGCCCCGTCCATCATGACGTCTCCAGCCCTTCCCTGATGACCGCCCGCCGTGCCGACGATCGACCCGCACCAATTGGTACGTCCACAGTCGCGCCGCGGTGGGCGCGGCGACACCTGCGGACTGCTTCGCGGGCCCGGGACCTTCGGCCCTGTTCACCGCGTCATTCCTCGTCCTCGGGTCGCTTCGGGGTGCGCAGCCGGGTCGCCAGCACCGCCGCCTGGGTGCGGCTGTTCAGGTCCAGTTTGGCCAGTACGTGCGACACGTAGTTCTTGATGGTCTTCTCCGCCAGGAACATCCGCTGGCCGATCTGGCGGTTGGTCAGCCCCTGCCCGATGTATTCCAGGACGACGCGTTCCTGTTGCGACAGTTCCCGCAGCGGGTCGGCGGCGTCCTGTTCGCGGCGCAGGCGGTTGAGCAGCGCCGCGGTCGTCTTGGCGTCCATGAGCGACTGCCCCGCCGCGACGGTTCTGATGGCGGACAACAGATCCGATCCCAGCACCTGCTTGAGAACGTAGCCCGAGGTGCCCGCCATGATCGCGTTGAACAGCGCCTCATCATCCGAATAGGACGTCAGCATCAGGCACTTCAGGTCGGGCAGCTGCGAGCGCAGGTCGCGGCACAGCTCGATCCCGTTGCCGTCGGGCAGCCGCACGTCGAGGATCGCGACGTCGGGCGCGGCGGCGGGCACGCGCACGCGCGCCTCGGTCACGGTCGAGGCCTCCCCGACCACCTCCAGGTCGGGCTCGTCTCCGAGCACGTCGGCGACCCCTCGCCGCACGATCTCGTGGTCGTCGACGATGAAAACCTTGACGGTCAATCGATTCCCCTCCCGGGTACCGTGTGACAGCTTGGGCAACGGCGGAATGGTGGCTCGCCGCGCGCGAATCAACCAGGGTCGAACGACCCTGTTGCGCCGGGACGGTCGGGCTCAGCGCGGCAGGGCGGCCAATCCGCTGGCCACCATCGGCACCAGCGCCTGGTAGTAGGCCAAAGTGGACGCCGCGCCCTCGCCGTGGCGGGCCCGGTCGGCGCCGATCCCATCGTGGCAGCCGCCCGTTTCGGGGTCGTACACGGGCGTTGCCGCGGCGTTGTCGCCGAGGAACCAGCCGAAGGCGGCGCGCGCCCGGTGCGAGAAGCGCTGCCGCCGCGTGTGCACGTAAGCGTCCACAAGGGCCTCACAGGTCGCGGCTGCGTCGAGGGGCCGCTGTTCGCCGTCCGGCATCGCGTCCAGGGCGGACAGAGCCCGGCGGGCCATGTCGCGGTCGCCGACGCGCACCGCGCTGGCCAGCACCGCCTGCGGCACCCGGGCCGATTCGCCCGGCGCGGGCGCCTCGCGCCAGGTCGAGTCCGCCGCCAG
>NZ_DASQPW010000273.1:0-19331 GCF_035643755.1 Stackebrandtia sp.
GCGCTGCCGAACCTCGCCGTGGCCGAGCTGCTGCGGGCCCGGCCGGCCCCCGATTCCTCGGACCTGAACCGACAGCAGCGCCGGGAGGCGGCCGCGCGGCGCTGGCGCCTGCGCCCCGGCCGCGTCGCCGCGGTGGCCACCGACCGCCACGTCATCGTCGTCGACGACATCGTCACCACCGGGGCCACGCTCGCCTCGGTGACGTCCCTGCTCACCGCCGCGGGCCTGCCGGTGAGCGGCGGCGTCGTGCTGGCGGCGACGCTACGCCGTCATCGCCGGGACACTCAAAAATCAAGTCGGTTTCGCTGGTGACATCGGCGGCGTGAAGGGCTAGTGTCTTAAAGATCTCAGGAAGATAACGCGCAGAGCGCGGTCGGGTGAAGGGAGCAGGTATTCTTCCCCTATCCCGGTTTGGGGAGCATCTCATTCATTCATCGGGATAGACGGGAACGTTACGGTTCAACAAGACTCCGTTACATACACGTGATGATCGTGTGGGAGGTACGGCGTGGAAATCATCGTCAAGGGCCGCAATGTCGAAGTGCCGGATCATTATCGTGGGCTGGTGGAATCCAAGCTGCACAAGCGGATCGACAAATTCGCCCACAAAGTCATACGTATCGATGTAGAGCTGCACCACGAGCCGAACCGGCGGCAGCACGAGCAGTGCCAGCGGGTGGAGATCACCTGCTTTTCCCGGGGGCCGGTCATCAGGGCCGAGGCGTGCGCGAAGGACTTCATCTCCGCCTTCGAATCGGCGACGGAGAAGCTGTCCAGCCGGATGCGGCGCATGGCCGACCGGCGCAGAGTGCATCATGGACGACGCACCCCGGTCTCGGTGGGGCGAGCAGCCGCCGATCGTATGTCTGTCAACAACACCGGGCTGGAGGACACCAGTCACGAGGACGTCGATCCCTATGCCGACACGGTGGAGGAGCACCTTCCCGGCCGGATCGTCCGCGAGAAGGAACACCGCGGCGAACCCATGACGGTGGACGACGCCCTGTTCTACATGGAAATGGTGGGTCACGACTTCTATCTGTTCCACGACAAGGAATCGGGACGTCCCAGCGTGGTGTACCGCCGCAAGGGCTTCGACTACGGAATCCTGCGGCTGCAAATGTAGCTAAGTCGACGAAGCGGCACAGCACTGCCGTGGCATCGTCGAAACGCTTGCCGCGCACGGTTTCCGGACGCGCATCGGCCGCGTGCACATCGGACAGGAGTGCACGCGGCCCCGCCTTGTCCGCCCGCAGCATCACCTGCGGCCAGTGGAACCCGTAGCGCTCCACCAGGCGCGCGGTGCCGTCGGTGACCAGCAGGGCGCGGGCGACGCCGGCGACCGGGCGGCTCCCCGTGAGCGCCCAGTCCGCCGCCAGCGGGTCGGTGCTGGCCACCCAGAAGCCGTCCGGGTGGTTGCGCAGCCGCGCCACCGAGTCCAGGTCGTAGGCGCTCAGGTGCTCCACCCGATCGTCCACGATGGCCTCCGTCGCGCCGTCGACCCCCTCGAAGACCAGCGGGGAATCCCCCAGCACCAGGTGATCCAGCCGATCGCCGCGTTGTCGCAGTATCGTCACCGTGCTGGAGGGCGAGTCCGGATTGGACAGATCGCAGGTGTCGGCGTGGTCGTCACGAGCGAGCCGGATCGCCGCTGCCAGCAGCCCCGTCAGCGGGGCGTCGCCGCCGCGGCTCAGCGCGGCCGCGAGGTGGCCCGCCAGATGGGCCACCAGCCACGGTACATCGTGGACACACCCGCTGTCCCGGTTGACCGGCGCGGTCGCGCCGTCCAGCACCGCGGCGAATCCGGCCCCGGTGACGAAGGTGTCGTCGTTGGGGCCGCCCGGGGCCGACCGGGTGGCGGCGGCGATGTCCATTCAGGCCTCGCCCGGCAGCAGCGACCACGTGATGTTGTCGACCCGGGTGCCGTCGGGCCCCGGCAGCATGGCGCGCTGGGTGCCCTCGGAGGTGAAGCCGCAGCGCTTCAACACCGCCTGCGACTCGAGATTGTCGGCGGCGGTGCCGGCCATCAGCCGGTCGACCCCCACCTGCTCGATCGCCCAGGCCGACACCAGCCGCACCGCCCGGGTCACGAGGCCCCGGCCCCGGAAGCGGCGGTCCAGCGAATAGCTCAGCATCGCCTCCCCGGGCGGGCCCATGGACAGATGCAGCCCGATCAGCCCGGCGAAGGCGTCGCCGGCCGCGTCGCGGATCGCCATGCGGGCGGTGGTCCCGTTGACCCACTCGCCCGCCGAGCCGAAGCCGCACATCCGGTCGATGGCCTCGCGCGACGGCGGCGTCGGCGGCACCTGGCGGCGCCACACCTCGGGACTGTCGTTGAGCGCGAAGCACGCGTCCGCGTCGTCCGGCCCCAATGGACGGACAGTGACGGTGCCGTCGGTCAGCGCGTCGCCCGGCAGCCGGGGCAGCGACGGCGCGATCGGCCCCGGAGGGTCGCCCGGCAGCCGGGAGTAGATGAGCCGGTCGCTGCGCCCGCCGTCGCGGTTGGCGATCGCCTCGCGCAGGCGGGCGTCGTAGGCGAACCCCGCCCGCAGCGCCGCGCGCTGGCTGGGAACGTTCTCCGGCATGATGTGCAGCTCGGCGCGCCGGATGCCGTGCTGGAACAGGAAGTCGGCCACCGCGGCCGCCGCCCGAGGGGCCACGCCGCGCCCCCGGGCCCACGGCGCCACCAGGAACCCGATCTCCGCGGTGTCGAAGGACGGCTGCGTCCGCGGCACCCCGATCGAGCCGAGATACCGGTCGGTGGCGGCGTCGGCGATCGCCCACTGGGCGCGCCCGTCCCGCCAGGCGTCGACGGCCGGACCCGCGATGTATTCGCGGGCGTCTTCCACCGTGTAGGGCGACACGAGCCGCATCAGGAACCGGTGGGTGCGCGGGTCGTCGCAGGTCGCGGCGAGGTCGGCGGCGTCGTCGGGGCGCAGCAGGCGCAGCCTCAGGTCGCCGATCTCCCATTCCCGCCGCGGGAAGCCGTATGTGTCAACCAATCCAGTCGTCCCTTGTCATCGCGCCGAACCAACTGTCGACGAGCTCTCCACGATTCATGGCCTCGCCACGCGCGGTTCCCTCCATAGTGAACCCAACCTTCTCGGCCACCCGCCGCGAGCCGTCGTTGCCGACGAAAGCCTTCCACTCCACGCGCCGCAAGTCGAAGGACTTGAAACCGAAGTCACACACCGCCCTGACCGCCGCGGTCATGTAGCCCTTGCCGCGCGCCCACGGCGCCGTGTTGAACCCGACCTCGGCGATGTGCGGGTACTTGTCGTCCAGCCGCAGGTCGATCGCGCCGCAATAGCGATCGTCGGCGTCGGCCAGCGCGAAGGTCACCATGGTCCCGGCCCGCCAGCCCGCGTCCGCGTAACCCGTCACGAAGTACTCGGCGTGGTGCCGCTCGTACGGCTGGGGAACCGTCGTCCAGCGGGCGAACTCCGCGTCCTGCCCCGCCTCGTACAGCGCGTCGACGTCGTCGCCCGACAGCGGACGCAACCGCAGCCCCGCGATCTCGGTGTCCAGCGTCGGCTGCGGCGCGACGAACACCATCGCCCGCCGCCGCGTCCGTTCGTAACCGGCCGGCGGCTCGCCGACCGGCGACCGCAGCTCGCCGGGCCGCAGCGCCGCGATCCACATGTCGACCCGGTCGCCGCGCTGCGAACCGAAACCGCGCGCCACGCCCTCCATCCGGAACCCCAGGCGCAGCGCGATCAGGCGCGACAGATGGTTGCCGACCATCGCGTCCCACGACAGCCGCTCGACGCTCAGCCGGTCGAAGGCGTAGCGGGCCATGGCGTGGCAGGCGCGCGTGGCCACCTTCTTATGGCGCGCCCGCGGCATCGTCGTGAACAGGACCTCGGCGGTGTCGCGCCGCATCACCCGCAGCGCCGCCGAACCCAGCACCGTGTCGTCGGTGCGATCGGTGACCATCCACCGCATGGTGTCCGTGGCCCACTCGCGGCCCACCATGGCCAGGTAGTTGTCGCGGTGCCACGCGGTGAAGGGATGCGGGACCAGCGTCCAGCGCGCCGTGGCGGGGTCGTTGTACATGTGTGACACCGCGTCCAGATCCCGCTCGGCCGGCGGGCGCAACAACAGAGGTGGGAGGCCACGCTCGGGGTCGGCGGGGATGGCCAGGTTCACTGTCTCCATCCGCACAGCATGCCCGACGTCATGACAGTGGCCAAGGCGATATCCGGCGAACGCCTGGGGAGAGCGGCACCACAAAATCGTGCACGTACGATGGGACGCCAGGACGTCCCATAGGAGCACCAGACCGTGTCGATTTTCGAGAAAGTGCTGCGTGCCGGAGAAGGCCGCGAGCTCAAACGCCTCAAGGCGATCACCCAGCAGGTCAATTCGCTGGACGACGTATACGCGGACTATACCGACGCGGAGTTGCGCGAAGAGACCGATGAACTCAAGCAGCGCTACGAGGACGGCGAGTCCCTCGACGAGCTGCTGCCCTCCGCCTTCGCCACCGTGCGCGAGGCCGCGTCCCGCGTGCGCGGGATGAGGCACTTCGACGTCCAGGTCATGGGCGGCGCCGCGCTGCACCGCGGCAAGATCCCCGAGATGAAGACCGGTGAGGGCAAGACCCTGGTGGCGACGCTGCCCGCGTACCTCAACGCGCTCACCGGCAAGGGTGTCCACATTGTCACCACCAACGACTATCTGGCCCAGCGCGACGCGGAGTGGATGGGGGAGATCCACCGCTTCCTCGGCCTGACCGTCGGCGTGGTGCTGTCGGGTCAGAGCTCCGCGCAGCACCGCGAGGCCTACGACTGCGACATCACGTACGGGACCAACAACGAGTTCGGCTTCGACTATCTGCGCGACAACATGGCGCGCCGCAAGGAGAACCGGGTCCAGCGCGGCCACAACTTCGCCATCGTGGACGAGGTGGACTCGATCCTGATCGACGAGGCCCGCACCCCGCTGATCATCTCCGGCCCGGCCGCCGGCTCGTCCAAGTGGTACCTGGCGATGGCCGCGATCGTGCCGCGCATGAAGGGCTACGACGCCACCGTCGCCGATGTCTCCACGGGCGAGAAGGCCGCGCAGGCGCAGGCCGAGATCGAGGAACACCACTTCGAGTTCAACTACAAGAAGAACACCGCCAGCGCCACGGACAAGGGCATCAAGTTCGTCGAGGACCAACTGGGCATCGACAACCTGTACGACACCGCCAACACCCCGCTGATCCACTACTTGAACAACGCCATCAAGGCGCAGTCGCTGTTCAAGAAGGAGAAGGACTACATCGTCACCGGCGACGGCGAGGTCCTGATCGTCGACCAGTTCACCGGGCGCGTGCTGCACGGCCGCCGCTACAACGAGGGCATGCACCAGGCCATCGAGGCCAAGGAGGGCGTGGCGGTCCAGCAGGAGAACCAGACGCTGGCCACCATCACCCTGCAGAACTACTTCCGGCTGTACGACAAGCTGGCCGGCATGACCGGTACGGCGCTGACCGAGGCCGGCGAGTTCAACAAGGTCTACAAGATCGGCGTGGTGGAGATCCCCACCAACAAGGACATGATCCGGCTCGACGAGAACGACGTCATCTACAAGACCGAGGAGGCCAAGTTCCAGGCCGTCGTCGATGACATTGTGGAGCGTCACGAGACCGGGCAGCCGGTGCTGGTCGGTACCGTCAGCGTCGAGAACAGCGAGATGCTGGCCAGCGACCTGAAGAAGAAGGGCCTCGACTACGAGGTCCTCAACGCCAAGAACCACGCCCGGGAGGCGGCGATCATCGCCCAGGCGGGTCGCAAGGGCCAGATCACCGTGTCGACCAACATGGCCGGCCGCGGCACCGACATCATCCTGGGCGGAAACGCCGAGTTCCTGGCGGCCGAGGAGCTGCGCAACCGCGGCGTCAACGAGGCCGACGAGGACACCTACGCCAAGGAATGGGACAAGGCCCTCGAGAAGTGGGAAGAGGAGTGCGAGTCCGAGGCCGATGAGGTCCGCGACGCCGGCGGCCTCTACGTGCTGGGCACCGAGCGCCACGAGTCCCGCCGCATCGACAACCAGCTGCGCGGTCGCGCCGGACGCCAGGGCGACCCCGGCGAGTCGCGGTTCTACCTGTCGCTGCGCGACGACCTGATGCGCAAGTTCAACGCCGGCGCCGTCGAGGGCCTGATGAACTCGCTGAACATGCCCGAGGACATGCCCATCGAGAACAAGATGGTCACCCGCATGATCCGCAGCGCCCAGGCCCAGATCGAGGGCCAAAACGCCCAGGCCCGTAAGGACGTCCTGGAATACGACGAGGTGCTCAACAAGCAGCGCGAGGTCATCTACGGCGAGCGCCACATGGTGCTCGACGGCGAGGACGTCAGCGAGCAGATCGAGCAGATGATGGACGACGTGGTCGTCGCCTACGTCAACGGCGCCACCGAGGAGGGCTACACCGAGGACTGGGACCTCGACAAGCTGTGGAAGGCGCTGAAGGCCCTGTACCCGATCGGCGTCACGGTCGCCGACGTCGAGGAGGAGGCCGGGGGCCGGGAGAACCTGGAGCCCGAGACCCTCGCCGAGGCGATCCAGAACGACATGCACTCCGCCTACGCCACCCGCGAGGAGGAGCTGGGCGGCGAAGAGATCATGCGCAACCTGGAGCGCGAGGTCCTGCTGCAGGTGATCGACACCCGCTGGCGCGAGCACCTGTACGAGATGGACTACCTCAAGGAGGGCATCCGGCTGCGGGCCTACGCCCAGCGCGACCCGGTCGTGGAGTACAAGCGCGAGGGCTTCGACATGTTCTCGGTGATGCTGGACGGCATCAAGGAGGACACGGTCCGCTTCCTGTTCAGCCTCGAGGTGCAGGTCCGCGAGTCCGAGGACGACGACGAGGAGTCCGCCGAAGCCGCCGAGGAGGCGGAGGCCGAGACCCCCGCCCCGGTGACCGCCAAGGCGTCCAGGGGTAAGCGCAAGCCGAAGCCGCGCCCGAGTTCCTCGGCGCTGTCGACGGTGGCGCGCGGCCTGGGCACGCCCTCGGCCGAGCCGGAGCAGCTGCAGTACTCCTCGCCCACCATCGACGGCGAGGCCGGTTCCGGCGGCGTCCAGGTCGAGGACGACGCGCCGGAAGCGTTGCGCGGCAAGGGTAAGGCGCGCCGCAGCGGCCCGTCCTCCCGCACCACCACCGGCGGCAAGCAGGCCGCGCCGGGCCAGAAGGTCGGCGGCAAGGCCCCGGGACGCAACGAGCCCTGCCACTGTGGATCGGGCAAGAAGTACAAGCAGTGCCACGGCGCCCCCGGAGCGTCCAAAGAGTAGCGACGTACCCCGGCCGGTGCGCGAGTCCTCAAGCGACTTGCGCACCGGCCTTATCGTGTCCGGCGAACCGTCGTTTTCGCCAAGGGGGGCCCATGACCAGTTCGGCGCCGGTGTCGCGCATCCGTTTGATCCCGTTCACCGCCCTGCTTCCGCCGGCGCCCAGCCCGGCGCCGCCCGTGTCGCCGCGGCCCGCGCCCGACGTCGATCATCGCGGCGTCGCCGAGCGCCTGGTGGCCGCGTGCTCCCAGGTGCTGGCTGGGCGGCGGCCGGTGTCGACGCTGCGGCGGCTCAGCAACCCGGCCGCCTTCTCCCAGTTCAACGCGCTGCACCACCGGCTGGGGGAGCGGGCCCGTGCGGGGGAGGTGTCGCTGCGGCTCAGCCGCGCGGCGCCGGGCGCGCGGGGCGCCATCGACATCGTCGCCCTGGTCCAGATCGGTCCCCGGGTGCGCGCGGTGGCGATGCGGGCGATCCGAGGGCGCCGCACCGGCTGGCAATTGACCACCTGCCAACTGGTCGCGTGATACTAACTGGATGATGAGGATCTATCTGCCGTCGACGCTCAACGGCCTGCGCGAGTTGCACCTCAAGGGCGCCTACCAGACCGAGCGCGCCCACGCGGTCACCCCGGGCCTGCGGGAGTGGTACACCGACGGGGACATCGAGGACCTCGAGTACGTCGCGTTCACCCGGGCGGCGCAGGACGCCCTGGTTCTGCTGCGCGCCGACACCGCGGCGCCGCGGCGCCGCGTGGTGATCTCGGCCGATGTGGACGATTCCCTGCTGTCGCGGGCCCTGGGAGGATTGGGGGACAGCGCGATCGCGCCGTGCGACGCCGTCCCGCTGTCGGCGGTGGCGGCGGTCCATGTGGACGGAACCGACGCCGAGACCGACGTGACCGTGGCGGTCGGCGCGCTGCCCGCGGCCGTCGTCGGGGACGAGGACCTTCAGTTCCTTGTGGACTCGGTGGAGGACCACGCGCTGGAGTGGTACGACCCGACCGAGCTGGACCAGTTGCTGAGGCCCTTAACCGGCGGTCGCCTCAGGCGGTGGACTTCTTGCCGCCGCCGCGCTTGGCGTCCGGGGCGGTCTTCTTCGCCTTCGACTTCTGGGCCGGAACGGCCGTGCCGCGCTTGGCGGCCTTCGCCTTGGCGTCGGCCTTGGGCGCCAGCAGCCCGAAGGCCAGCACGGTGGTGGTGGCGCCCGCGAACAGCGCCGCCATGCTGCCGTCCAGCTGCGCCTGGAGGCTCTGGTCCATCATGAGGCCGCTGAGCACGTCGGGCTCGGCGGTGTTGGCCACCAGCAGGGCGGCGGCGATCCGGGTGGCGATCTCGCTGAACATCCACAGTGCACCCGGCGCGGCGCCGGCGGCCAGGAAGCCGTACAGCGACGTCTTGGGCTGGAGGCGCCGCAGCACCAGATAGCCGCACAGGCCCACGCACAGTCCGATGACGAGCCCGGCGGCGATCGCGATCCACCGGTAGGCGTCCGGGTTGGAGTGGTACAGGGAGTTGACCAGGCCGCCGAACCAGCCGCGCAGGAACATCACGACGAACACCAGCAGGGTGCCCACGAGCCCCGCGAACACGATGTCGCGGTTCTTGGCGGCGGCGAACAGGCTGCCGATCACGGCGGCGCAGCCCGCCACCCCGGCCACGATGGTGGCCACCGCGGGCGTCGCGCCGAAGGTGTAGAAGGACAGCCCGGCGGTGACCAGGCCGACCACCACGCCGCCGCTGAGGGCGCACACGTGGCGCGACATCGCGGTGAAGGGGCGCACCTTCGCCGATCGCGCCAGATACCCCGCCGCGGCGCCGCCGAACACCGCGCCGGCGATGGTGCCCGACAGCGACATGATGAGGTTGGCCACCGACTCGGGTTGGGTGCGCAGCGAACCGGCCACCAGCACGCGAAGGGCCTGGAAGGAGCCCACGAGCCACAGCGCCGCGATGACCAACAGGACGATGTTCGCGATGACGCCCGACGAGGACCGCCGGGCGGGTTTCGTGGCGTTCACGCGGGTCAGGGTACGGGGTGCCACACGTACCGCGTCCGGCGCACCGGGGGCACGTTGTCATGACAGCATGTCCGAAGTAACCCATCCGATCAAAGGAGCATGCGATGGACGGCCTGTTGTCGGTGCCTGAACCCACGAACGAACCGGTACGCCAGTACGCGCCCGGAACCACCGAGCGCGAGACTCTCACCGCCAGGCTCGCCGAACTGGCGGACATCCAGCACGAGCTGCCGATGACCATCGGCGGCGCGACCCACACCGGCAGCGGCGAGCCGCTCGACGTCGTCCAGCCGCACAAGCACGCGCACGTGCTGGGCGTCACCCGCAACGCCACCGACGCCGACGCGGCGGCCGCGGTGGCCGCGGCGAAGCGGGCGGCACCGGCGTGGCGGGCGATGTCGTTCACCGAGCGGGCCGCGGTCTTCCTGCGCGCCGCCGACCTGCTGGCGGGGCCGTGGCGCGACACCATCAACGCCTCGACCATGCTCGGCCAGTCCAAGACCGTCATCCAGGCCGAGATCGACGCCGCGTGCGAGCTGATCGACTTCCTGCGCTTCAATGTCCACTTCGGAGAGTGGCTGCTCGGGCAGCAGCCGAACTCCGCGCCGGGCATGTGGAACACCGCCGACCACCGCCCGCTCGAGGGCTTCGTGGTGGCGATCACCCCGTTCAACTTCACGGCCATCGCCGGCAACCTGCCCACCGCCCCGGCCCTGATGGGAAACACCGTGGTGTGGAAGCCCACCGTGACCCAGCAGCTGTCGGCCCACTACCTGATGAAGCTGTTCGAGGCGGCCGGGCTGCCGGAGGGCGTCATCAACATGGTCACCGGCGACGGCACCGCCGTGTCCCGGATGGCGCTGACCGACCCCGACTTCGCGGGCCTGCACTTCACGGGTTCCACCCCGACGTTCCAGTACCTGTGGAAGACCATCGGCGACAACCTCACCGGCTACCGCTCCTACCCGCGCATCGTGGGCGAGACCGGCGGCAAGGACTTCATCATCGCCCACGCCAGCGCCGACGCCGACGCCCTGCACACCGCGATCGTGCGCGGCGCCTTCGAATACCAGGGCCAGAAGTGTTCGGCGGCCTCGCGCGCGTACATCCCGGCGTCCATCTGGAACGGCGGGCTGCGCGACCGCGTCGCCGCCACCGCCGAATCCATCGCCTACGGCGACGTCGCCGACCTGTCGAACTTCGGCGGCGCCGTCATCGACCGCCGCGCCTTCGACAAGCACGCCGCCCTGTTCGAGCGGGTCGCCAAGGACGACGCCTGCACGGTGCTGGCCGGCGGCACCGCCGACGACAGCGTCGGCTTCTTCGTGCGCCCCACCGTCATCGAGTGCGGCGACCCGGAGCACGAGCTGTACTCCACCGAGTACTTCGGACCGATCATCGCCGTCAACGTCTACGACGACTCCCGCTTCGACGACGTCGTCGCGCAGGCCGCCGACGTGGCGCCGTACGCGCTCACCGGCGCGGTGTGGGCCACCGACCGCGCGGCGGTCAACGCCGCGTCCGAGAAGCTGCGCTTCTCCGCGGGCAACTTCTACATCAACGACAAGCCCACCGGCTCGGTGGTCAGCCAGCAGCCCTTCGGCGGCGCCCGCGCCTCGGGTACGAACGACAAGGCGGGTTCCTGGCAGAACCTGGCGCGCTGGATCTCCCCGCGCATCATCAAGGAGACCTTCGTGCCCCCGACCGACTTCCGGTACCCGCACATGGATTAGTCAATGAATGGGCGGCCCGGCGCCGGGCCGCCCATCTTCGTGCCCGCGATAACGTCCGCATGACGACCGTTACGAAAACGCGGTACGGTGAGCCCGTGGCCGAAGATCGCGAAACCCCCGTGCCGTCAGGCGCCCCCACCGACCCCAAGTTCGGTGAGCAGGGCGGCGTCCTCACCTACGGCTCCTACCTGCGCATACCGCAGCTGCTGGACCAGCAGCGCCCCGCCTCCGAGCCCGCCGCCCACGACGAGCTGCTGTTCATCACCATCCACCAGGCGTACGAGCTGTGGTTCAAGCTGCTGCTGCACGAACTGGACGACGCCGGCGCCCGCATGCTCGACGGCGAGACCTACCTGCCCCGGGTGCGGCTCACCCGCTGCAAGACGGTCATGAAGGTCCTCATCGAACAGGTCGACATCATCGACACGATGACCCCGCAGGACTTCCTGGAGTTCCGCAACCGCCTGGCCCCGGCCTCGGGCTTCCAGTCCGTCCAGTTCCGCGAGCTGGAGTTCCTGTCCGGACTCAAGGACCCCGGCTTCATCCGCCGCTTCCGCGGCCTGTCCGACGTCGAGCGCGACCGCCTCGCCGCCCGGCTGGAACGCCCCAGCCTGTGGGACGGGTTCCTCGCCGCGCTGCGCCACGCCGGCTTCAAGACCGACGAGCCCACCGAGCGCGTCGAGGCGCTGCGCGCCATCGCCACCGACCGGCAGCGCCACGGCGGCCTGTGGGACCTCGCGGAGTCCCTCATGGACCACGACCAGTCGCTGGCGCAGTGGCGCGCCCGCCACGTCCTGATGGCCGAACGCCAGATCGGCACCAAGCCCGGCACCGGCGGCAGCGCCGGCGGCGCCTACCTGCGCTCCCGTGTGGAGCTGCGCTGCTATCCCGAGCTGTGGGAGCTGCGCTCGGTGCTGTAGCGGGCGCGACTCCCGGTTTCGTGCCAAGCCTCGGTAATCCCCTTTCGCCGGTGGCGTCGGCTCAATACGGTGGAGCCAGACCCTGACAGCGCGGGAGCCCACCCATGAACGACGTACTCGCCGACAGATACGAAATCGAATCCGAACTTGCCCGCGGCGCCGCCGGAGTGGTCCACCGCGCCCGCGATCTGGTCACCGGGGAAACCGTGGCCATCAAGGTGCTGCACGCCGAATCCGCCGCCGACCCCGCCATCGCGACGGCCTTTTTGGACGAAGCCGAGGTGCTGGCCGAGCTCGACCACCCCGGCATCGTGCGCCCCCGCGACCTCATCATCGACGGCTCCCTGATGGCCCTGGTGATGGACCTGGTCGACGGCGTCGACCTGCGCCGCGTCCTCATCGACGACGGTCCGCTGCCGCCGCACCGGGGGGTCCAGGTGTTGTCCGAGATCGCCGCGGCCCTGGCGGCGGTGCACGCCAAGGGAATCATCCACGGGGACGTCAAGCCCGGCAACATCCTGCTGCCCGCCGACGGGGGATCGGTGCGCCTGGTCGACTTCGGTGTCGCGCGCCGCACTGCGGCCGCCGACGCCCCCACCTACGCCACGCCCGACTACACCGCGCCCGAGATCGTGGCGGGCAACCCCTCCAGCGCCAAGTCCGACGTCTACGGAGTCGGCCTCGTGGCCTACGAAGTATTCTGCGGTGTCAATCCCTACCGGGGCGGCTCGATCGAGGAAGTGCTTGAGCGCCAAAGCGAGAGCGTCCCGGTGCGCCCCGAACCCCTGCCGGCGGAACTGTGGACGGTCATTGAATCCTGCCTCGATGCCGACCCCGCGGTTCGCCCTGAGGCGCAACGCATACCGGAGATGCTGCGCGCCGGCGCCGCGCTGCTCCCCGAGGTCGCCTTCGCGCGCCAGACGCCCCGGTTGCGGCCGCGCGCCGCCGCCGACGCGCCCGCGCTGATCGAGATGGCCGCGCCGGTTCCGCCGGCCCCACCGACCAGTGTGGCCATTGCGGCGGGTGCCCCGATTCCCCAGGCGGCGACGGGGGACAAGCGCAAGCGCGCGGGCGTGTTCGTCGCGGCGGCGTCGATCCTGGTCGCCTTCGCCGCGGGCGGCGCGCTGTTGTTCGCCAGCCTCAACGGCGGCGACGGCCAACCCGACACCAAGAATCAGGCCAAAGAGGAATCGAGCCAGTCGAAAGACTCTGATTCCAAGGGGGACAAAGGAAAAGGTCAAGAGTCCTCGCCTTCGGACGGTCCGTCGAGCACGGGCGAAGGAGGCGTCGGACCGACCGATGACTCCACGGACGACAGTGGGACTGGGGGCAACGGCGGTGACGGAAGTGGCTCCGGCGAGTCCTCAACGGACTTTCCCGGCGAGGGCCAGATCGGATCGCCAATGCCTGGTAATCCTGGTGGCAGGTGACCGTTTTCGAGCCGAATGCCGAGTATCCCCACACGTGTCCAACGTGGTCCAACCGTATAGTTCAGCTAAGACAGTTGCCTGTGGAACGAATTTGAGCACAATAGAGGCCCCGGGGTTGCGTCCAAAGTCAAGACATGGCATCCTGTAGGGCATGGCAGGAAAAGAACTGAACGCAACCGCAGCCGCCCTTTTGGGCCTGCTGCACGAAGGATCCATGACCGGTGGGCAGTTGATGTCCGAGGCGACCAGGCGGCTCGGCCCGTTCTGGACGATGACCCGTTCGCAGGTGTACCGGGAGCTCCCGGCACTGGCCGAAGTGGGCTATGTCCGGGTCGGTAAGCCGGGACCGCGTGCCAGCGTCCCGTACACCATCAGCGCCTCCGGCAAGCGCGCCTTCTCGAAGTGGATCGGCGAGGAGGCCGGCATCGGTCAGCTCCGCGACCCGGTCGCGCTGCGGACCGCCTTCGCCGACCACATGTCGGCCTCGGGTCTGTCCGACATGTACAAGGCCGCCGTCGAGTACCACAACGAGGCGCTCAACGACGTCAAGGCGCGCGCCAAGGAACTGGCCGCCGACGACGCCGGTGCCGCCACGGCGATGGACTTCGCCGTCGGCTACCACAAGGCCGCGCTGGCCTGGCTGAAGTCGCGCCAGAAGGGCTAAACCACCAATCGGCCGCCAGTTGGCAGGCAGGCGGCCTCATATCTGTTCCATGGGCGCGACGGTGCGAGCCGTCGCGCCCTTCTCGTCGGCACGGGCGGCACGCGGCGTCGCCGTCGGCCGCAAGCGTAAGCTGGGGTGTTGTGACCGGTAACGACTTCTCCGCCGAACTGCGCGACCTCAATTCCACGCTCGAGTCGGTGACCACGGTGCTGGACCTGGACGCGCTGCGGCGGGAACAGACCGAATTGGAGGCCGCCGCGGCCGCCCCCAATCTGTGGGACGACACCACTCACGCGCAACAGGTGACCTCGCGGCTGTCGGCCGTCCAAAGCGAACTCAACCGGGTGGAGAATCTGCGCCGCCGCCTCGACGACGCCGAGGTGCTGTGGGAGCTGGCCAACGCCGAGGAGGACACCTCCGCGGTCGCCGAGGCCAACCGGGAACTGGCCGACCTTCGCAAGTCCATAGACGAGCTCGAGGTGCGCACCCTGCTGTCGGGCGAGTACGACGCCCGCGAGGCTCTGGTGTCGATACGTTCCGGCGCCGGCGGCGCCGACTCCTCCGACTTCGCCGAACAGCTGATGCGGATGTACCTGCGCTGGGCGGAGCGCCACGGCTACCCCACCGAGGTCTACGACGTCTCCTACGCCGAGGAGGCGGGCATCAAGTCCGCCACCTTCGCGGTGAAGGCCCCCTACGCGTACGGCACGCTGTCGGTGGAGCAGGGCACCCATCGCGTGGTGCGGATCAGCAAGTACGACAACCAGGGCCGCCGCCAGACCGCCTTCGCCGCGGTCGAGGTGGTGCCGGTGGTGGAGCAGACCGACGACATCGACATCCCCGACGACGAGATCCGGGTCGACGTGTACCGCTCCTCGGGCCCCGGCGGCCAGGGCGTCAACACCACCGACTCGGCGGTGCGCATCACCCACCTGGAGACGGGCATCGTGGTGTCGTGCCAGAACGAGCGCAGCCAGCTGCAGAACCGGGCCACCGCGATGGCGGTGTTGAAGGCGAAGCTGCTGGCCCGCCGCCGCAACGAGGAGCAGGCCAAGATCGACGAGCTGCGCGGCTCCGTCGCCGCCTCCTGGGGGGAGCAGATGCGCAGCTACGTCCAGCACCCGTACCAGATGGTGAAGGATCTGCGCACCGGCTGGGAGTCGGCCAATGTCATGGCCGTGTACGACGGCGAGATCGACGGACTGATCGAGGCCGGGATTCGCTGGCGCAAGCAGCAACAGAATCTGAAGGTCGCCCAGAATTAGCCCGCGGCGCTGTACTGAGCCGATTCACCGGTTCGGAGGATTTCGACACCCTCCCATCGTGTGATTGTCGAGTAACGCCTTCGGCCGTCCGGGCGTGGATTCTGAGGGGGTGTGGCACCCGCCCCATACCACCCGCGTAGACTCTCGCAGCGTGATTCGGCTCGAGCACGTGACGAAACATTACACGCGATCCAACCGCCCCTCCATTGAGGACATTAACGTGTCCATTGAGAAGGGTGAGTTCGTCTTCTTCATCGGCCCCACCGGTGCCGGTAAGTCGACGATCATCAAGCTTTTGCTGCGCGAAGTCATCCCCGATAAGGGGAAGGTCTGGGTGAACAACAAGGAAGTCACCCGGATGAATCGCTGGAAGGTACCCAGCTTCCGGCGCTCGCTCGGCTGTGTGTTCCAGGACTTCCGGCTGCTGCCCCACCGCACGGCCGCGGAGAACGTCGCCTTCGCACTGGAGGTGATCGGCAAGTCCAAGACCGTGGCCCGCCGGGTCGTCCCCGAAGTCATGGACCTGGTTGGCTTGGGCGGCAAGGAACACCGCTACCCCCACGAGCTGTCCGGCGGTGAGCAACAGCGCGTGGCGATCGCACGGGCCTTTGTGAACCGTCCACTTATCCTGCTGGCGGACGAGCCCACCGGAAACCTCGACCCCGACACCTCCATCGAGATCATGCGGCTGCTGGATCGCATCAACCGCACCGGAACCACGATCGTGATGGTCACCCACGACTCCAACATCGTCAACCAGATGCGGCGTCGCGTCATCGAGATCGAAGGCGGGCATATGGTGCGTGACCAGGCCCGCGGCGTTTACGGATAACGGCGGAAAGGTAGTAACGAAGTAATGCGTGCCAAGTACGTACTGTCCGAGGTCGCGGTAGGCCTGTGGCGCAACATCAGCATGACCATCGCCATGATCATCACCATGTCGGTGTCGCTGACCATGCTGGGCGCCGGCGTCCTGCTGTACTTCCAGGTCCAGTCCATGGAGAACGAGTACAAGGGCGACATCCAGATCCTCGTCTACCTGGACAAGAAGCTCGACAAGGGCGACGACCAGACCGAGCAGGTGCGCCAGAGCCTCCAGAAGGACAAGGCCAGTGGCCTGGTCGACACCTTCGAGTTCAAGACCAAGGCGCAGGCCTACCGGGAATTCAAGGAGCTGTTCAAGAACGCCCCGGACCTGGTGCAAAACACCGACCCCGACCGGCTGCCGGCCAACTTCGGCGTCAAGCTCACCGACATGAGCCTGGCCTCCAAGTTCGAGTCCAAGTACAGCCACATCAAGGGCGTCGAACGGGTCTTCAACCAACGAGATTCGCTCGACAAGGTGTTCGGCCTATTGGGGGGTGTCCAGAAACTCGCCCTGATCGTCGCGCTGGTACAAGGCATCGCGGCATTGCTGCTGGTGGCCAACACCATCCAGGTCGCGGCCTACTCCAAACGCCGAGAGGTGTCCATCATGAAACTGGTGGGCGCGTCCAACTGGTTCGTCCAGGCACCATTCGTCCTAGAGGCGGTGTTCGCGGGCATGCTGGGGTCCATCGTGGCCTTCCTTGCCCTGGTGGCGGCCAAGGCGTTCCTCGTGGACGGCACGTTCAAGAACCTATTCGCGATCCTGACGCCCATGCCATGGTCGCGAGTGATCCTGATGCTGCCCATTTTGGCCGGTGTCGCCAGCCTCATCAGCGCGATCACCGGATGGGTGACCCTCCGCTTCCAGGTGAAGGTGTAGGAAACCGCGACGCGCCACTAGGGAGTTTCGCCAATTCCCGCAGCGGAACGTGAATGCGGCGTAACTTAAGCGTCCATGAGGATCAGGCTGTGGAGCGCGGTGGCACTGGCCACCGCGCTCGCCCTTTCACCAGGGACGGCCGCCGCAGACCCCGGTAATGACAAGAGCGTGGCCGACCGCAAGGTCGCCGAGGCCGAAGCCACATTGGAGGACGCCACCCAGGCCGCGCGCGAAGCCGGTAAGAAGCTGGCCGCCGTAGAACATCGACTCCCGGGTGCCAAGGACCGCCTCAACGCGGCCCGCGGCGCCGTGGCCGCCGCCCAGGTGGTCGCCGACAGCGCCGCCGACGACGCCGACGCCGCCCGCGCCCGCCACCACAGGGCCATCGGACACCTCGACAGCGAACAGCACGCCGTCCACAAGGCGCGCCAGCAGCTGGGGGACATGGTCTCCGAGCTCTACGAGGGCAAGGGCCTGGCCGCCTTCAACTCGGCGCTGGGTTCCCACGACGTCTTCCAGGCCGTCGACCGGATGTCCTATGTGAATATGCTGGCCCGCCGCCAGGCCGAGGCCCTGGACGCCGTCACCCGCGCCCGCCAGAACGCCAAGGTGGCCTCCAACCGTGCCGCCGCGGCCAAGGACGAGGCCGAGGCCGCCGAGACCGCCGCGGCCGACGCCCTGGACGCCGCCCAGGCCAAGGCCGACAAGGCCGAAACCGCCAAGGCCACCGTCGACGGCCTCGTCGACCGCAAGTCCGACGCCCTGTCGGTGGCCCAGCGCGAACGCCGCAAGAGCCTCAAGCAGTACCGCCAGGCCGAGGCCGAGAGCAAACGCATAGCGGCCCGATTGCGCGCCCACGGCTCCGGTGACGGCCACGCCAGGGCGCCCGCCTCCTCGTCCCACTCCGGCGGCGGAGGAGGTGGCTCGAGCGGACTCATCATGCCCGTCAACGGCTGGAAGTCCAGCGAGTTCGGCTACCGCTACGACCCGTACTACCACGTCTGGCAGCTGCACGCCGGCACGGACTTCGCCGCCCCCGAGGGCACACCGATCCACGCCGCGGCGGCCGGCACCGTCGTCCAGGCGGGCTGGAACGGCGGCTACGGCAACTACACCTGCATCTACCACCACGACAATCTGTCCACTTGCTACGGCCACCAGTCGGCGATCTACGTCTCGGTGGGCCAGCACGTCAGCCAGGACCAGACCATCGGAGCCGTCGGCACCACCGGCGCCTCCACCGGCGACCACCTGCACTTCGAGGTCCGCATCAACGGCGTACCCAAACAGCCGCTCGGCTGGCTGCCGTCCTGCCTATGCCGATAACCGACTCGCGCCGCGCCCGCCCACGACGTTAAGCTTTGGTGATGGCCAAGGAGAAGGGGACCAAACCCATCACGTCCAACCGGCGGGTGCGGCACGACTACACCATCCTGGACACCTACGAGGCGGGCATCGTCCTCACGGGTACCGAGGTGAAGTCCCTGCGCACCGGCCGCGCCTCCCTGGCCGACGCCTACGCCGACCTCCACAACGGCGAACTGCGCATCCACGGCATCCACATCGCCGAATACGCCAACGGCACCTGGACCAACCACGCCCCCCGCCGCGTCCGCAAGCTCCTCCTCCACCGCGCCGAGATCGACAAGCTCACCGGCAAACTCACCGAGGCCGGCCTCACCCTCGTCCCCCTGTCGCTCTACTTCAAGGACGGCTGGGCCAAGGTCGAACTCGGCCTCGCCCGAGGCAAACACACCTACGACAAGCGCCAGGACCTCGCCAAACGCGACGCCGACCGCGAGATCGCCCGCGCCATGGGCCGCCGCGCCAAGGGCATGAGCGAATAAGGGAATGCGCGGCCCCGCCCCGCGCGTTACTATGGCTCGGCACAACTCAATAGAGGGGCCGATCGGTTTCGACTTCGTACGTTGACGTAAGGGAAGCGGGTCGAGGAAGCCAGCGTCGTCTCGCTAATCGTCGCTGGAAACCACAAGTGCGAACTCTAAACGCGCTGACTTCGCCCTCGCTGCCTAAGCGATAGGTGAAGTTGTCGGTCCGGGAGCGCGTCCGTCCCGGTCGCCGGCATTATTTAGGACGCTCGGCACTGGCCTTGGTCACTGGGTCCAGTGCGACATCAACGGTGGCTGGAGCCCGTCACACCGCCTAGTTCGCGTGAGCGGTGGGGCTTGAGGAAAGGCACAGCGAACTGCACCCGGAGAAGTCTTACAGATGCGGCGAAGGACCAGGGTTCGATTCCCTGCGGCTCCACGA
>NZ_DASQPW010000274.1:0-24586 GCF_035643755.1 Stackebrandtia sp.
CGGCGCATGCGATCTGGTCATCTCGACCGTGCCCAAGGGCGTGGCCGACGCCGTGGACGTCGACTGGCGGGCCGAGACCGTCCTGTTCGACGTGCTGTACGACCCGTGGCCCACCCCGCTGGCCGCCGCCGCCCAGCGCGCGGGCTGCCGGGTGGTGGACGGGCGGGAATTGCTGCTGGCCCAGGCGGCGCGGCAGTTCGCGTTGTTCACCGGCGTCGCGGCCCCGGTGGCGGCGATGCGCGACGCCGTGGCCCGGCGCTTAGCGGCGGCGCGCCCAGACCCTGCCCAGCCGGTCGCCGGCCCGCACCAGGATCGGCGTCGCCAGCCAGGCCCATTCGATGTCGGGCACCCACCACGCGGCCACCGCGGTCAGCGCGAAGTACCCGCTGACGAGGAACAGGGTGGGCTCCTCGGCGGCGACCTCGCGGCTGTTGTGCTCGTCGCGCAGCAATCCCATGCGCCGCACCGACACCGCGACCAGCGCCTCCAGGAACACGATCACCGCCCAGGTGCCCGCGAAGAACGTGATGGCCACCGGCTGGGTGTCGTCGGTGCCCAGCAGCCCGGTGGGGTACGGCAGGAACGCCGCGAACAACAGCAGCGGCATGTGCAGGAACATCGCGGTTCCGCGCAGCCGCTCGACGCGGTCGAGGAGCTTGTGGTGACTGCGCCACACCACCCACAGCATCGAAAACGCGATGAAGTAGTCCAGGAAGCCCGACCAGTTGTCGGCCATGAACCTCAGCAGGTGACGGGCCTCCTCACCCTCGGGGCGCTTGATCTCCAGGACCAGCAGGGTGATGGCGATGGCCAGGACGGCGTCGAAGAACATCCCGACCCGCTCGGGGGACTGACCGGCGGGAACGCGGTCGGCCTCGGCGGTTTCTGCGGGCGCGCTGCTCACCATTGGTCCTTCCATTGAGGTGGGTTGCGGGCAGGGCCGAACCTTAGCAGGCCAACGCGAACGGTGCCGGTGCCGCTTGTCGTCAGCGGCACCGGCACCTTCTCGGGAAAGGGATCTAGTGGAGGCCGTAGGAGCGGATCGTGGAGCCGGAGAACGTCTGGCCCTTGTCGTCGGCGGCGGAAAGCTTGATCGACACGAAGCGGGAACCCTTGGGGTGCTTGAGTTTGGCGGTGGCGTGGTCGCCCTTGCGGCTGATGTCGACCTTCTTCCAGGTCTTGCCGTCGTCGTACGACACCTGGAAGGTCATGGACGCGCACGTGCGGTCGGTCGTCTTGCCCGCCGTGACGAAGTCCAGGCTGACCTTCTGGGTCTTGGTCGCGTCGGCGTACCCGCCGCTGACGCCCGAGGCGTTGAAGCTCACCGCCGAGACGTTCAGGTTCGTCACGGCGTTGACGTCGGCGGCGTCGAACGCCCACGTCGCGGTGGAGCGGGTGCCCAGCGGCGTCCACGTGGCCGCGCGCGTGCCGTCGAAGCTGGCGGTATACCTGCCATGATCTCCCTCGGGGAGGTCGACCCAGACCGCGCTGCCGTCGTCGCTGGTGGCCAGGGTCTTGCCGTCCTTGCTGATGGTGGACTTGCCCTTGAGCCCCCACGAACCCATGGTCTCGTCGGGGTCGGGCGAGTCGAACAGCGCGGGCCTCAGGAGCAGTTCGGGGGTGTCGGCGGCGTCGTCGTGGGGCAGCCGGAGCATGGCGGCGTTCCAGTCGAAGGCGGTGGGAACCGCGACCGACAGCGGCGCCGACAGCCACGACATGGTGGCCGACCCGGGGCTCATCGCGCCCGAATACCGCTGGACCTGGTCGGAACTGGCGGAGTTGTCGACGTCGATGGCGGCGAAGTGGCCCCACCTGACGTCCTTGGAGGCGGTGAAGAACTCGGTGCGTTTCGACGGCAGCGCGACGCGGGAGGCGAACGACGCCTGCGAGGCGTCGGCGAACGGCAGGTCCGCGTAGTCGCCCCGGTCGATGGTGGACTTCGCGCCGAGGCCGCGGTAGTCGGCGGTGCGCTTGGCCAGCTGATCGTCGTGCACCGTGACCATCGGGTCGGCGGTGACGCCATGGTCCATGGTGGACACCAGACTGTAGGCCAGCGGCTTGGCGGCGCCCGACGGGGTGGCCAGCTGCGACATCAGCGAGAAACCCGCCTGGTAGCCCGTGGTCTCCGGCGACGGTATGGCGTACAGCTTCGCGTCGCCGGCCATGCTGTCGACGGTGACATTGACGTCGGCGTTGCCGCGATTGCCGCACAAGACGGCGACGTCGTTGGTCTGCGGTTTCGCGTCCTTGGCGTCCACGGCGAAGCCCATCGGCTTGGCCTTCTTTCCGTCCACGGTGACGGTGGCGGCCTGGTCCGTCACCGTCAGCTCGGAGGTCGCGGTCATGAGGTCCACGGTGTCGCCGCGCTGCTTGACGATGCTGACGGCGAAGGCGTAGTCGCCGGGGGTCAGGTTGACGCTGACGGTCCCGCCGTCGCCGCCCATGTCCTCGGCCTTGCCGGTGTCGAGGTTGACCCAGATGCCGTCGACGGCCATCGGTGCCGAGCCATCGGCCCACGTGGCGTTGAGCGTGACCTTGGTGCCCGCCTTCGGCCCGGCCGAGTTCAGCGAGAAGCGCTTGCCGAGCTCGGCGGGGTCGCCGACCTTGCGCGCATCGGTGTAACCGTTGCGCACCAGGGCATCCACGTCGAACAGGCGCGGGTCGGTCTTGCCCGAACGCACCCGGGACAGCTCGCTGTAGGGAACCGCGACCCGATCGCCGTTGGCAAGCCGCGTCGTGTGGACGGCGTGGTCGTCGCGCAGCCGCATCAGCGGCCCGCTTCCCGAGACCTGGACCCGGTCCCCGCCGGGAAGGGTGACGACGGACGGGGAGGTCGCCGATGCCGATTCGGGGCCGTCGGGATGAGAAAACGGGTCGGCGTAGGCCAACCCGCCCGCCGCGGCCAGGGCGACCGCGGCGACGAGTGCGGCGGCGTAGCGCTTTCGCAAGAGAGTTCTCCAGTCTTGTTGGTGACGGCTCATCGGCGTCACCAACAAGACTGCCGAACCGGCGGTTTGGGGTTACGGTTCGGCGTGCCAATTTTTCCGCCGACCGCGATTTCCGCGATCCGCAGGAGCGAATCGTGGAGGTTGTCGCGGTTTGTCCCTTGTCGTCTTTGGCCATCGGCTTGACCGGGACGAACGGGGAACCGTTGGGGTGGGCGAGTTTCGCGGTGGCGGCGTAACGCCCCGGGTGACACGAGCGGGGGTCAATGGTCCCGGCCGCAGGCACGACCCGCATAGGTGTGGGCGGGACCCGATACCGTGAACGACTTCGACGCGGTCACGGTGAGTACCAGGTCTTCGGGATCGATCGGACACACGGTGCTGAAGCGTTTCGCCTTGTCGCTGTCGGAGTAGATGTCGACGCCGACGGCAGTGAGCCTGATCGTCGCGTAGTTGCGCGGGACCAGCTCGAAGTCGCCGGGCCCCTCGCCGTCTCGGGGCTCGATGTCGAACTTCGGAGCGACGAGCACCTTCCACTTGATGTCCTTGACATCCCTGTACTCGTGGTCGTAGGCGTCGACGGAATCCGCGGCGCCGTCGTCGAGGGGATTGAACGGACAGTCCGACGGCGCGAGCTGTGTGGACTTCTCGCACGTGTCGAGCTGGGCGCGCACGGCCTTGGCCGCCGCCTTGTTTCCCTTGTCCGTCAACGACAGCGACGTGGAGATGTCGACGTCGGTCCCGGGGAGCACCATCAGCGTCGACGGGTCCGCGCGGAACAGGTCGTCGTTGTGTTGGTAGAGACGGTAGAACCCGGGAAACAGCGCGAATGAGTCCTTCTTGGTCAGCTTGTCGCCATTGTCGGCGCGGTGCGCGGGGCTCGTCACGCCGTTGAGGTCGACGAAACCCAGCGTCGCGCCGGCGTCGGCGTACACGAACGGGTTGAGGATGAAGTCGCGCGAGCCGGTCTCCTGCACGTAGAACTGCCCGCGCGAGGTCGCGTCGCCGTGGCTGATGACGGCGTTGACGACGCGGACCCCGGGCTGGGTCTCGTGCCCTTCGGGTTCGATGCCGCCGGTCAGCTTCGCGTCGTAGGGCGAGAGGTCATCGGAGGTCCACACCGACTGGATCCGCCAGTCGGTGGACAGCGCCTCGGACCTCAGGAAGGACGTGTCGTAGGCGTCGGCGTCGTGGCGCTCGGCCCCCGCCGCGTCGTAGGCGGCGTCCACGTCTCCGTCGCGCAGCGCACCGAGATAGTCCGTCACCGCTTGAGAAGGGCCGTCGGGCATGACGATCGGCAGCACGATCACGGTGGCCACAAGCCACAGGGCCACCGCGATGCCGATGGCGAGGAAGGCGCGGTCACCGCGCCTGGCGAGATCCTCGGTCGCTTCGGGCATCAGGAACCGCCGCCCCTCGTGCACAGGTCGCCCATGCCGTATCCGCCGTCGTTGTAACCGACGTACGCGGAATAGTCGAAGGACGGATCGGCGTCAGCGTTGACGCGCACCGAGAGCCAGCTGGTATCGATGTCGCACAGGACGGAGAATTCGCGCGCCTTTCCGCCGGTGTCCACGCCGTTGCCGCGCAGCTCCATCTTCCCCGCCTTTTGCGACACGACGGCGAATCCCGCCCGGGGCGGCGCCCCGTCCTGTTGGGACGGATCCGGTGTGGCCAGGTCGATGCTCGGATAGTGGTCGACCTTCCACGACAGGTCGGTGATGTGCTCGACGCGGTGTCCCTGGTAGTCCACGTAGTCACGGGTGCCGAAGGGGCAGCGGTATGGGTGTTGGACCGTCTGCCCGGCACATACATCGATGGCGTCGACCAGCAACTCGCGTGTCTTCTTGACCAGCCGGGGACCCGCGCTCACCCCATCGATGTCGACCGGGCTGGGCTCGGCGAAGTCGTCGTCGAGCGTGTCGTGCGGCAACACCGCGATGGACTCGTGCCGCTTCACCTTCAGCACCTTCGACTTGTCCTGATAGAACCGGTAGAGGCCGGGAAGCAGGGTGATCGGTGTGGTCTGGTCCCACTCGTCGGCGTCGCCGATGGCCTGGGGCGCGGGGATGAACCCGTTGAGCTGGGCGTAATCCAGCGGGGAACCGTCGATGGTGACCCGCACGAACGGGTCGGCCAGCTGCCACCCGGCCTCGTAGTCGCGCCGCACCAGCACGGTGCCCGCCGCCGTGCCGTCCTCGCCGCCGATGGTGAAGTCCACGGTGGCGTCGGACGGGTCGTCGCCGTAGGAGTCGTCGTACTGTGCGTCCTTCGTGGACACGAGTTTCCACCCGGAGGAGACGGCGCGTCCGTCGAGGAACGCCGCGTCGGTCCCCGTGGGGATCGCGTCCGCCTCGACGTAACCGAGCGCCCCCTCGATGTCCTTGGACGCCAGGGCGTCGAAGAAGTCCTCGACGACGGTCTCGGGATCGCCGGGGCTGTTCACCCACTGCGGGACCACGAAGACTCCGAGACACACCGCGACGATCGCGACGATCACGCCGATCTGGATCAGCATCGGCCCCCAGTCCTTTCGGTGGAGGCGGGGCGTGTCGGACGAGGGTGCGTGGCTGGGGTCCATGGCACTTTCCATTGGGGTTCGGGCACTGAGGGACAAGATACGGCGTTCGCGCAACATTTGCGTGAACCGGATACCGTGACCGGGCCCGTCTCAGCCCAAGGAAACCCGATGACCGACACCCCACCCGCCGAATCCCCGCCCGCCCTGGTGACCCGCGCCAGGAGGCTGCTCGCGGGCGTATCCCCGCGCGTCCGCCTCGTCGCGGCCGCGGTGATCGTGGTCCTGGTCGCCGCGACGGCGGTGTGGATCGGATTCGGCGGCTGGTCGCCGGCGTCCGACGTCGGCGTCAATACCGACAAGACCCTGGATCAGTTGAGCCCCGACGACACCGACGACACCGACGACCCGGCCGCCGACGACGCCTTCACCGTCCCCGCCACCTCCGACGAGCCCCGGTGGACCCGCGACGGCGACGCCGACACGACGGTGTCCAAGATCGGCGACGGATACCTCCTGACCACCGACACCTCGATCACCCGCCTCAACGCCAAGGGCGACAAGACCTGGCACCGGAAACTCAAGGAGGACAGCGAAGGGCTGGGCGAGGGCCTTCCCGAAGATCGCGAGGCGAACGAGAACGTCGTGGTGCTCAGCGGCGACAAGCCGCACGAGGACTCCTGGCCCGGCGAGAACGTCACGACCGTCCTGGACGCCGCCACCGGCGAGCAGCTGTGGAAGGACTCCACGGCCGCCTTCACCGCCCTGGCCCACGACACCGTGTACCTGTCGGTTTGCCATGGGGGACAAGACGGGGAGCTCGGCGAGTGCATGCTGTCGGCCCGCGAACCCACCACCGGGGCGACGCGGTGGACGACGGCGGTGTACGCCAGCACCGAGGTCGTCGGCGTGTCGCCCGACGGCTCGAAGGTGGAGATCGAAAGCTACGTCACCGGCGGCAACGACCGCAGGGTCAGCGTCCTTGACACCGCGAGCGGCAGGGTGCGGGGCGCGGCGTTTTCCGGCGACGACACCTCCTTCATCACCGACGACACCCTGGTGCGCGCCAGCGACGACGACAACCCCGCCAACGGATGCACCTCGACCTTCACCGCCTGGAGCATCGCGGACGGCTCCCGGGCGTGGAAGCGCGTCGTCGGGGTCCCCAAGGCGGCCGACGGCTCCGACTGCCTTGGCCTGTCCGAGACGCCCGGCGAGGGCGATCGCGTCGCCGTGTCCACAAGGCACGGAAGGCCCGAGGTGCTCAACCTCGGCACCGGAGCGATCGAGTGGACCGCCCCGTCCCGGGGGACCCCGGTCACCGCCACGGGCGACCTCCTGGTCACCGACCAGGGCGGCGATGAGGCCGACAAGCTGGTCGGCTACGACACCGGCTCCGGCAAGAAGCGTTGGACGGCGCGGATTCCGACCGGCGACAGGCTGTCGGTGTCGTTCCAGTCGAAGTCGCTGCTGGTGGGGTCCGGGGACGGCGACGCCTGTTGGGTTCGCGTGTCGCGCGCCAAGGGTGCGACCGCGTCCTATCCGGGTTCCTGCGCCGGAAGCGGCCCCGGGTGGCTGGCCACCGGGCCCGGCGAGGGCGTCGGCGACGGCACCTCCACCGATATCGCGCTGTACGCCGTCACGTGAGCCGGGTTCGCACCCCCGGTGCGGCGTCCACGTCGCCGATGGACAGGACAGTCGCGTTCATGACAATGATGTGACTCCAAGCCGACGTGAGGTGGCAAGCTCGCCGCGTGAGGAAAACGATGATCCTGACGACGGTCTCGGTGGCCACCTTCATGAGTCTCGTCAACATCAGCATCGTCACCGTGGCGTTGCCGTCGATCCAGAAGGGAGTGCACACCGACCTGGCGGGTCTACAGTGGGTGGTCAACGCGTTCACCATCTGCCTGTCGGCCTTGACCCTGACAGGAGGGTCGCTCGGTGACCGCTATGGCCGACGCCGCCTGTTCGTCATCGGCGTGGCCGGCTTCATCGTCGGCTCGGTGATCTGCGCGTTGTCGAGCGACCTGCCGACGCTTCTGGGGGGCCGCTTCGTCCAGGGCGTCGCGGCGGCCGTCATCACGCCGGGCGCGCTGTCCATCATCACTCAGACCTTCACCGACCCGGCCGAGCGCGCCCGCAAGATCGGCGCCTGGGCATCGGTGGCGGCCGTCGGCCTGGTGGTGGGGCCCGTCCTAGGCGGAGTCCTGATCGCCGGATACGGGTGGGCGTCGATCTTCTGGATCAGCGTCCCCATTGGAGTCATCGCCCTGGTGGGCACGGTGGCGACGATCCCCGAAAGCTCCGATCCCCGCCATGCGGCGCTCGACCCGGTCGGCCAGGTGCTGGGGGTCGCGGCGCTGGCGACGCTGTCGTACGGGCTGATCCGATGGGGCCGGGGCGGCCTCGGCGACGCGGTGTCGCTGGCCTCGCTGGCGCTGGCGGCCGTGTTGCTGGTCGGGTTCGTCCTCGCCGAGCTGCGCCACCCCCGCCCGATGCTGCCGGTGCGGATGTTCGCCGACCGCCACTTCGCGACCGTCAACCTGGCCTCGGCGGCGCTCGGCTTCGGCCCGTACGCCGTCTACACCTTTTTGTCGGTGTTCATGCAGCAGACCCAGCACCTGTCCGCGCTGTGGGCCGGCATCGCGCTCGTGCCGCTGTCGCTGGCCACCGCGACGCTGGCGCCGGTGGCGGGCCGCTGGGTGAACCGGTCGGGGCCCTACGCCCCGCTGTACGCCGGGTTCGGTTGCGCCGCCGTCGGAATCGCCGCCGTCGCCCTGCTGCGCGCGGACACTCCATATGGGATCACCGCCGCGGCGCTGGTGTTGATCGGCACCGCCATGGCCTTCACCATGACTCCCACCACCAACGCGGCGCTGTCGGCCGTCCCGCGGGAACGCTCCGGTGTGGCCTCCGCGATCGTCA
The DNA here is from genome assembly GCF_035643755.1 of Stackebrandtia sp. Classification (NCBI taxonomy): domain Bacteria; kingdom Bacillati; phylum Actinomycetota; class Actinomycetes; order Glycomycetales; family Glycomycetaceae; genus Stackebrandtia; species Stackebrandtia sp. The sequence continues at coordinate 8,392 of NZ_DASQPW010000274.1, forward strand.
ACACCACCCGCCAGACGGGGCTGACCGTCGGCGTGGCCCTGCTGGGCGCCGTCATCGCCGGCCACGACAGCGCCACCACCGGTCTGCACGTGGCCGCGATCATCGCGGCGGCGACCGCGGTGATCGTCTTGGCCCTGCTGGTGGTCAACCGCGCGGCGTCGGTAAAGGCCGCGGCGCTGGCGTCGACCGGGCGATAGGCTCACGCCCGTGGATGCGCCGATGAAGTTCTCGCCCCGCAACGCCGTGGTGTGGCGGGTGGTGCTCGCCGACCTCGCCCGCCAGGGGATGGAGCCCGGCGACGACGACAAGCGGCGCATCGTCGACGTCGGCGGCGGCACGGGTGGCTTCGCGGTCCCCCTGGCGCGCGCCGGATACCACGTCACCGTGATCGACACCAGCCCCAACGCCCTGGCGGGACTGGACCGGCGGGCCGCCGACGCCGGGGTCGCCGAGCGGATCACCGGAGTTCAGGGCGACGCCGACGCGCTGCCGCTGCTGGTGGAGGCCGGCGCGGCGACCCTGGTGTTGTGCCACAGCGTGTTGGAGATGGTGGAGTCGCCGCGCGACGCCCTGCGGGGCATCGCGACCGCGCTGGCGCCGGGCGGCGCCGCCAGCGTGTTGGTGGCCAATCGCGCCGGCGCCGTGCTGGCGCGGGCGCTGGGCGGGCACGTGTCCACCGCCGCGACCCTGCTGTCCGATCCGGACGGACGGGTGGGTCCGCGCGACACCCTGCTGCGGCGCTTCGACCCTGAGCCGCTGGAGCGGATGATCCGCGAGTGCGGGCTGGAGCCCGAGCTGCGCCACGGCGTGCAGGTGACCGCCGACAAGGCGCCCGGGACGGTCCACGGTGGCGAGATCGCCCAGAACATGATCGACTTCGAGCGGGAACTGGCCTCGCGCTCGCCCTACCGCGACATCGCCACCCAGCTGCACGTATTGGCGCGCAAGCCCCGCTAGGGCCTGTGTGGAATCCCGTTTCCTGCCGCGCGCGAACGGCGCCCGGCCGCGTAGTCGGCACGGAAGTGAGTTCCCCGACGGGCCCCAGGCGGCGCGCCCGAGATGGGCGGTATTGCGTGGCCGCCGGATGGCGAGTTGGCAACTTCTTGGTTGGTTCGGCGCGCTTTCGCCCCACAAAGCCTCGACAGCGGGTGTGACTACCCAGTACCGTCGGAGAACATGGAGTTCGACGCCACGCTTTTCCAGACCTCACCACCCCAGTACGGATCGGCCAGCCTGGCGGACGTCATCCCCTCAGCACTATCCATATTGGATGTCAACGGCGAGCGCGACATCCTGGGCCTGGCCGCCGCGGGCCTGGGCGACGCGCGACGGATCGCCGTGCTGCTCGTCGACGGGCTGGGCTACCACCTGCTGCCCGAGGCCGCCAAGTCCTCGCCGCAGCTGGCCACCGCGCTCGACGGCACCCGCGGGACGCTGCGCGAACTCACCACCAACTTTCCGTCGACCACGCCGACGAGCCTCGCCTCGCTGAGCGTGGGCGTGCCGCCCGGGCAGCACGGCCTGATGGGCTTCACCGTCAACGTGCCCGGCACCGACGACATCCTCACGCACATCGCCTGGCACGGCGCCCCCGATCCGCTCACCTGGCAGCCCCGGGACACCTGCTACACGCGCGCCAGCGCCGCCGGCGTCGCCACCACCGTGGTCAGCCGCCACGAGTACGCCCGCTCCGGGCTCACCGACGCGATCTTCCGCGGCGCCGAGATCGCCCGCGCCTCCAGCATTCCCGAGACCGTCGCCGCCATGCGGGACGGCCTGGCCAGGGGCGACAGGTCCCTTGTATACGGGTACTTCCCCTACGTGGACAAGACCGGTCACGCCGACGGGCCCGGGACCGACTCCTGGCACGACGCCGTCGGCGAGCTCGACGGCATGCTCGACCGGCTGCTCGACGCGCTGCCGGGCGACACCGCCGTGCTGCTCACCGCCGACCACGGCATGATCGGCGTCGACGACGACAGCCGCGTCAACGTCGCCGATCACCCGCACCTGCGCGACGGCGTGCGGCTCATCGCCGGCGAGCCCCGGGTGCGCTACGTGCACACCCACCCCGGCGCGACCGCCGACGTCCTGGCCACCTGGACCGAGACCCTCGGCGACCGGGCCCGCGTATGCACCCGCGCCGAGGCCATCGACGCCGGATGGTTCGGCCCCGTCACCGAGGCCCACGCCCAGCGCATCGGCGACGTCGTCGCGATCTGCCGCGACCGCACCGTGCTGCTCGGCGTGCCCGAAAGCGACTTCGCCACCACGGTGCCGCTGCGCGGCTACCACGGCGGGCTCACCGCCGCCGAGATGGCGATTCCGTTGTGGATCGCCCGCTGACGGCTGTCATACCCAGCGGGTACGTTGGCGGCCGTGGGACGCACAACTCCGACCGCCGAGCGCTCCGACGCCTTCGGTCCCGACCTGGACGACTCCGGCTGTCCCATCCTGCACGTCGACATGGACGCGTTCTTCGCCTCGGTGGAGATCGCCCGGCGCCCCGAGCTGCGCGGCAAGCCCGTCGTCGTCGGCGGCCTCGGCCCCCGCGGGGTGGTGTCGGCCGCCAGTTACGAGGCGCGCCCCTTCGGCGTCAACAGCGCCATGCCCATGGCGGTGGCCCGCAAGCGCTGCCCGCACGCCGAGTTCCTGCACCCCGACGGCCGCGCCTACTCGCGGGTGTCCACGGCGGTGATGGCGATCTTCGCCGAGTACACCCCGCTGGTGGAGCCGCTGTCGGTGGACGAGGCGTTCCTGGACGTCGGCGGCTCGCTTCGCCTGTTCGGCACGCCGCGGCGCATCGCCGCCGAGATCCGCCGCCGCGTCGCCGCCGACCACGGCATCACCTGCACCGTGGGCGTGGCGTCCACCAAGTTCATCGCCAAGCTCGCCTCCACCCAGGCCAAGCCCGACGGCCTGGCCGTGGTGCCCGCCTCCAAGGTGCTGGACTTCCTGCACCCGCTGCCCATCACCGCGCTGTGGGGCGTGGGGGAAAAGACCGCGGTGGTGCTGAAGCGGCTGGGCTTCAGCAGCATCGGCGACATCGCGCGGGTGTCGCGGCGGCAGCTGGAGACCACCGTGGGCAAGGCCAACGCCACCCACCTGTACGACCTGGCGCACGGCGTCGACCCGCGGTCGGTCGAAGTGACCAGAGTGGACAAATCGATCGGGGCCGAGGTCACCTTCGACACCGACGTGGACGACGACGCCGAGCTGGCGCGCACCGTGCTGCGGCTCAGCCAGAAGGTCGCCGCCCGCACCCGCAAGGCGGGGTTCAGCGGTCGGACGGTGTCGGTGAAGATCCGCTTCGGGGACTTCTCGACCCTCACCCGGTCGCGCACCGTGGCCGAGCCGATCGATCTGGCCCGCGAGCTGTACGCCGTCGCCCACGATCTGGTCGCCGCGAACGCCACCCGACCGGTGCGTTTGGTGGGCGTCCGGCTCGAGGGGCTGCTGCCGTCGCACGACCGCCCGTGGCAGCCCGAGCTGGGTTCCGCCGAACACGGATGGCGCGATGTGGAACGTACGGTGGACTCGCTGCACGACCGATATGGTTCACGTATCGTCCGTCCGGCTAGTTTGTTGGAGAACGATCGTTAAATTGGTGACCCAACCGGGTTCCGGACGCGTCTATGTGATCGTAGACTTGAAGACACGCAGTCCGGTTGCATCCGCAACCGCCTCGAGACCGCAGGAGGAGTGCCGTGCCGCTCTCCGAACATGAGCAACGAGTGTTCGACGAGATTGAGCAGTCGCTCGCCGACGACCCGAAATTCGCTTCGGCGGTGCGAGCCCACGATCCGCGACACCGTGGACGACGCCGCATGATCGCCGGCGGGCTGATCAGCCTGGTCGGTCTCATCGTCATGGTGCTGGGCGTCATGAGCGACAAGCTGTGGCTGGGCGCCGTCGGCGCCGTGATCACCTTCGCCGGCATGGTCTTCGCCCTGCACGTCCGTCACAAGACCGCCAACGGCGACCTGTCCGCGGTCGGCGGCAAGTCACGCCGCCGCACCGGCTCCTCCCGCCGCCACCGCGGCGGCGGCTCCTCCTGGGGCGACCGCATGGAGGACCGCTGGAGGCGGCGCCGCGACACCGGCTGGATGTAACGCCCCGAGCACGACCTCCTTACCGTTTTACGCCCCTGAAGATGACGTCGGGTTGGCCGCGGGGGACCTCGACCTCGCGCGCGGTCACCCCGTCGAAGTGTGTCTCCATGCGGCGAGCGAACGGCTTTGAGGCCGCCGCGCTCCACACCGTCAGCACCCCGCCCGTGCGCAGCACCCGCGCCAGCGACCCCAGCCCCGCGTCGCCGTAGAGCGCCGCGTTGTCGGGGATGACCGTCCAGTCGGGACCGTTGTCGATGTCGACGCACACGGCGTCGAAGCGGCGGTCGGTGACGCGCAGCCACTCGACCAGGTCGGCGTTGACCACCGTGGCGCGGGGATCGTCGACGGCGCCGCGCGACGCCTCGCGCAGCGGGCCGCGGTGCCACTCGATGACCGTGGCCAGCGCCTCCACCACCGTCGCCGAGCGCACCTTGGCCGACCGCAGCGCCTCCACCAGCGAGAAGCCCACGCCGAGCCCTCCGATGAGGACGTCGGCGGGGGCCCGAAGCGACTCGCACGCCGCGTCGATCAACAGCCGCTCGGACTCGCCGTTGCGGGTGTCCATGAGGAACACGCCGTTGGAGATGATCTCGTGGTGGGCGCCGACGCGGCGCAGCACCAGTTCCCCGTGCGGGCCGCTGCCGCGCGCCACCACCTGCGGGGATTCGGGGTCGATCAGCACCCGGCCACTGTAATGGCTAGTCCTCGACGACCTGGCGGCCGACGGCGCGCAGGCGTTCGTGGACGCCTGCGTAGGCGGTTGCCCCGGCCAGGTATCGCTTGTCGATGGCGGCGACCATGGTGTAGTTCGGGTCGACCACATTGGCCACCGGGGCGCGGCCCGCCTGGCCCAGCAGCTGGTAGGCGTCCAGGGCGTCCAGCCCGCTCAGCTGCGACACCCAACCCACCAGGTCGTGTTGGCTGATGCGGAAGGCGTCCTCCAGCGGGCGCGCCGAGCCCGTCGACATCAACGCGTCGTCCGACTCGAAGCGCGGCCACGGCGTCGACACGCCCTTGATGAGGTCGACGGCCACCACGGTGTTCATGGCCGCCTCCACCGCCGCGCCCGTCACCTCGCCCGCGCCCTGGCGGCAGTGGCCGTCGCCGATGGCGAACATGGCTCCCTCGACGTTGACGCCCAGGTAGACGGTGACGCCCGCGCGCAACAGCGGACTGTCCATATTGCCGCCGTGGCTGTCGGGGACGATGGTGGAGCGCGCCTCGCCCGCCGCGGGCGCCACGCCCACGGTGCCGTGCATCGGGTCCAGCGGCAGGTCGATGGTCAGGTCGATGCTGGAGGCGTGGTAACGCACCAGACCCGCCTCGACGTCCACGTCGTAGATCCACACCCGCTCCTGAAGCGGGTCCTGCAGGGTCGCGGTGTGCGAGGTGCCGGTGAGGCCGCCGAAGTGCGGCAGGGTCGCCGAGGCCGCCCAGTCGCGGGCGGGGGAGATGGACGCGAAGTGCAGCGCCAGGGTGTCGCCGGGCTGGGCGCCGTTGACGTAGAACGGCCCCGACACGGGGTTGACGAACGGAAAGCGCACCACCTGGCTGGGCAGGTCCTTGACGGAGCGCACCACGCCGCCGAAACAGTCCTCGGTGTACACCCGCAGCACGTCGCCGGGGTTGAGCCGCTCGGCGGGCTCGGTCGTCCCCCCGAAGGTGTAGGAAAGCTGTTCGGGACGGGGGTGATGGGTGATCACGTCGGTCATGCCCAAGTCTCCTAAGAGGATTTCAGGATGCGGATGTCGACTGGAATCGTATGCCCTCCGCCAGGGCGACGAAGATCTGCTTCACCGTGTCGTAGTGGCGCGCGGCGATGGCACGCATGCTCTCGCGCAGGGTGGCGTTGTCGATGGCCAGGTACAACGCCCGCTCCAGCTGAAGCTCCACCAACAGTCCACACAGGGCGGCGTCGGCCGGGCTGGCCTGCGCCTGCCCGGTGACGCTGCGGCGCAGCCCGGTGCGGGCCTTGACCACGTTGCCCTCGTCCAGCATCTTGTACCGCGTCACCGGCACCAGCCCGAGCCGGCGCATCTTCACCGGGTAGATGATGTCGGCGGCCACCATCTCGCCCCGGATCCGGTCGTACACCCCCTCTTTCCAGGTCATGACGACCTCGAGCGGGGTCGGCGGGTGGGCCCGCGCGTCGTACAGTTCGGACAGCGAGTGCCCGGCGATGCCGCCGTTGACCATGCCCTGGTGGGCGCCGCCGGACGGACGGGGCCGGGCGACGACGCGCCCGCTGGCCGCCTCGATCTGGCCGGTGATGGCCAGGTCGATCATCAGGGCCGCGGCGAGGCCGACGCCCAGGATCGGGACGTTGACCAGAGGCTTTCCCTCTTCGTCGTGCGCCAACAGATACAGCTCCGTGCGTACCGGCAGTCTGTCGGTCACCGGTGGCTCCTCGCAGGGGTGTCAGGAATACAAAGGTTGATGTATATCACCCCCGAGCGCTGGGTTGCGGAGTCGGTACGGGTGCGTGAGTGGCGTCCAGCGACTGCGGCAGGGTCGGCTTGCGCCCGAAGGAATACATCGCCACCAGGATGACCACGCCGAGCAGCAGCCAGGAGCCGCCCAGGTATTGGGCGCTGGACTTGGTGGACCACGCCACCGAACCCAGCACGATCAGGCCGCACAGCGGCATGATCAGGTGTGAGAACACCTTACCGGTGCGCTGCTTGAAGAAGAAGTGCCAGATGACGGCCAGATGCAGCACCAGGAACGAACAGATCGCGCCGAAGTTCACGATGGACGACAGGAAGTTGATGCTGTCGCCCTCGGGGATGTGCATGCCCAGCGCCGGGAGGATGTCGGTGCCGCCGCCCGAGGTGGGCAGGAACTCGAACGTCGTCAGCCCGATGAGCAGCGAGATCGTCGAGGCGATGAAGACCGCGTTGATCGGCACTCCGAAGCGGACGGACACCTTCGACAGGAAGCGCGGCAGCTGGCGGTCGCGGGCCATGGCGTACATCAGCCGGGAGCTGGCGACCTGGGCCACCATGGAGTCGGCGATGCCCCAGGCCAGGGCGGTGGCGGCGGCGCACAGGGTGGCCAGCCACGCCCCGCCGGCGTTGTGCGCGGCGATGTAGAAGGCGTTGCTGACGTCGGACGCCTGCGGGTTGGAGTGCAGCAGCTTGTCGGAGTCGGTGAACAGCGAGGCCACCCAGGTCTGGGCGATGAACAGCACGCCCGCCAGCATCAGCGCCAGCGTCATGGCGCGGCCCAGCCGCTTGGCCTGTCCCCGGTTCTCCTCGGCCAACAGCGCGATCCCGTCGAAGCCCAAAAAGGACAGCACGGTGACCGACGCGGCGGTCAGGATGATCTTCCAGCTGAAGGCGTCGGGGTTGAAGATCGGATCGAAGGAGAAGTGGGCTTTGCCCGAGGCGATGCCGACGACGCCGACGACCAGGAAGATGCCCAGCACCAGCAGCTCGCCGACGATGAACAGCCGGGTGACGCCCAGGGTGATCTTCATGCCGGTGGCGTTGAAGATCGTGTTGACGGCCAGGAAGATCAGCAGCCAGGCCCACGGGGGCAGGGCGAGGATCGGCGCCATGGCCGTCGACATCGCGAATCCCGCGATCACGTAGAGCAGGCTGGGAACCAGCATGTAGTCCAGCAGGATCATCCACCCGGCGATGAAGCCCATGGGGGCGCCCATGCCGCGTCCGGCGTAGTTGTAGACCCCGCCCGTCATCGGGAACGCCGCCGACATCTGGGAATACGACCAGGCGGTGAAGATCAGCGCCACCAGCGCCACCCCGTAGGCCAGGGGCACCATTCCCTGCGAGGTCTGGAAGGACGTGCCGAAGATCCCGAAGGGGGCGATCGGGACCATGAAGATCAGTCCGTAGAAGACCAGGTCGGCGAAGCCGATGGTCCTTCGCAGCTCTTGGCGGTATCCGAATCTCTCTATGCCTTCGGGCTGGGACACAGATAATCCTTTCTGGACAGAGGGGCGTTTGTGGATCGATGAATATAACCACAGCACGCGATCATCGCGTCGCTCCACCGCGTGTGGGCCTCGTGACACAAATGGTGAAAACGCAGGGCTGTCCGGATAGACCAATTATGGACAGAAATATTTCACTGAATAGAAATATCGGATATGGGTGCCCGAGCCGGTCTCGCCCGCGCCGCCGTCACTTGCGGAACGGGCGACTCAGGCTTCGAGCCACAAGGGACCTCGCCCGGCCGATCGCGGTTCCCACGCCGGTCACCAGCGCCGAACCCGAATCGCGCCAGCGCGACAACACCGTGGGAGGCAACAGATCGGCGCGCAGCCGCGTCATGGGCTTACACGTGGCGGCCACCCCGTAGCGGGCGGCCCGCGATGCCTGCCGCAGATTCAACTCGCCGGGCGGGCGCGGCGCGTAGCTGGCGCGCTCCTGGGCGGCGGCCAGATGCCGCAGACCCGCGGCGGCAGCGTCGTCCAGCCCCTCCTCGGCGATCAGTCTCCGCGCGACGCTGCGCGCCGTGTCGGACGGACCCACCGGCATCCTCAAGTCGCGCAGCGAATCGCACAGCTCCTGCCACGCGAACCGCGCCTCGACGGTCGCGTCGCCGACGCGGGCGCGCAGCATCGCCCGGCGCCGCCGCCACCGAGACGCCGCCGGCGCCGCCGCCAACAGCGCCACCACCGCCCCGGCGAGCATCCAATACGGCCACACCGGCGCGGGGCGGACGCCCGAGTACGCCACCTGCGAGATCCCGTCGGGGTTGTTGGGGTCGCGGTCGTGGGGGTTCTTGCCGTTGTTGGATCCGCCGCCGCCGTTGCCCTGGGGGTCGGGCTTGTTTCCGTTGCCGCCGTGCCCGTTGCCGTCGCTGTCGGGATCGGGGGCGTAGGCGAAGTCGATCGAACCGCTCACCCCGGACGCCGGGGTGGGGTCGAAGGGGATCCACCCGTAACCGTCGAAGTAGACCTCCACCCAGGCGTGGAAGTTCTGATTGGTCACCCGCCAGGTGTTCTTCTTGTACTCGCTGCCGGAGGTCAGGCCGATGGCCACCCGGGCCGGAATCCCGGCGGCGCGCACCATCCAGGCCATCGCGGCGGCGTACTGCTGGCAGAAGCCCTTCTTGCCCTTGAAGAGGAAGGACTCGATCGGGTGGGGGGTCTTTTGGTACTTTGTGGATAGATCGTATTCGAAACCGTTGTCCTGGCTGAAGTAGGAGCGAATCGCCCGTACCATGTCGTACTCGTTGGGGTCGTCGGTGTCACCCCTGATCCGGTCCACCAGATTGGCGACCTTCTTGCTGGGGGGCGTGTCGGTGTTGTTCTTGAAGATCTCGGAGTTCTTCGGCTCCGGCGCGGCGTCCCGCAGCTGCCTGGCCGTCGGCAGGTAGGCGTCGAAGGTGTAGCTGAACTCCTTGAGGTCCCTCGTCGTCTCCGACGACGACGTCACCGTCCCCTTGGGAGGGTCGTAGAGCCATCGCTCGTTGACGTTGTCGAACACCTGCGGGTTGGGCATCAACGGCAGCGCCCGGTCATTGAGCCCGGTGACCTGGAAGGACGCGGGAACCAGCTTCTGGTGGTCCGTGACGGGGTTGGCGTCGCCGATGCCCGTGGTGACCGGCTCCGCGGAGTCCGACAGCGAGGTGCTGGCGGTGAAACCGTTGTTGTCCAACTGATCCGCGGTGTACATCTTCATGTAGTTGGGGTGCTTGGTGCGCAGGTATCCCAGCACCTTGGTCTCGGGGCGGTTCAGCGAACCGTACAAAGTGGCCCACGGGTTGACCGAGCCGCCGTCCCCGCCGCCCCCGTTGCCGTTGCCCCCCAGACCGTTGCCGATCACGTTGATGAGGCCGGCGTCCATGCTGGGCAGCGCCGCCGGCACCAGCAGCGCCAGCGGGATCAACAGCGCGGTCATCCAGCGCCCGGTGGTGGCCAGCGGCGACGGCTCCCAGCGGTCGATGCCCCGGCCGTCCCCGCTGAAGCGGCGGCCGTAGCGGCGCACCCGCTCGATGTTGTCGGTCATCAGCAGCCACAGGTACCCCAGAGCACCGGGCGCGAACAGCATCCACGGGACGCTCGACTTCAGGATCGACACCGGGACCAGGTACAGCACCAGCAGCGTCAGCCCCACCAGCGACGGCACCCGGATCATCGACACGAAGACCTCGCCCAGGATCGCCAGCGCCGCGATGGCGATGGCGGTGAGGAACACCAGCCCCGGCGTGGAGTCCACCGGGATGGTCTGCTTGCCGATGGTCTGGCCCGCCTGCGCCAGCAGGGTGCCGAAATGGCCGAGGGTGCCGGTGGAGGGGACGATGCCGAGGTACTCCTCGCCACTGCGGAACATCCAGGTGGTCAGCAGCAGGAAGACCCCGAACATGGCGGCCACCTGGTACAGCGGGTTGCCGCGCAGCACGCGCACCCCGATGGAGGCGCCCACGATCGCCGCCACCAGCACGGTGGTCGGCAGCGCCCATTCGAACAGGCCCCGGTACAGCAGGGTGAGCGGCGCGCACCCCAGCAACAGGGCGCAGGCCGCCACCAGGCTGGAGGTGATGCGTTGCTGATTCACTGCGCCCCCTTGGTCGCGCCCGACACCGTCTCGGCCATGGCCGCGCGGTACGCGAAGCCCTGCGGCCCCTGCGCCAGCGCGCGCCACTGGTGGGCGAGGTTGTCGCCGTTGCGGATCGGGATCACCCGCCAGCCGTTGCGCAGCAGGTTGATCGTCACGTCGTGATGCACCCGGTCCATCTCGGCGCGGCTGGCGGCCGGCAGCTTGAGCCAGGTCGTGGAGTCGATGAGCAGCGCCACGCAGGTCGCCCCGGAGGTGTGCAGCCCCGCCAGCCGCTCGGCCTCGTCGGGCGTCATGGTGCCGACCACGGCCACGATCAGCCCGCCGTGGTCGCGCCGGCGCACCTGCGCCACCATGCGGTCCATGCTGCCGTGCCGGTTGGTGCGGACCCCCGCCAGGTAGTCCATGAGCAAGCCGTCGCCGCTGGCGTCGGGTTCGGCGTCGATGGACTCCGACACCATGCGCAGCTTGTACCCGCTGCGCAGCAGGTGGGTGTTGATGCTGGCGGCCGCCGACACCGCCCATTCGAAGGACGACGACGGGCCCTCGCCCCGGTAGGCCGCCGCGCGCTCGTCCAGCAGGATGGTAGCCCGCGAGTCCCAGGGCTGCTCCTCGCGCCGCACCATCAACTCTCCACGGTGGGCGGTCGACGGCCAGTGCACCCGGCGCAGGTCGTCGCCGTGCCGGTACTCGCGGATCGCCGCGTCGTCCTCGCCGTGCACCGACACCGCGCGCGAACGGTTCTCGCCGTTGCCGGCGTACTCGCCCGGCAGCCGCACCGGCGGCAGCGCGACGATCTGCGGGGTCACCGTCAGGTGGTCCGAGCTGGGATAGGAGCGGGTGAGTTCGATGAGCCCGAACGGATCCGACAGCCGCACGATGAGCGGGCCGATGTCGTACCGTCCCCTGTGGTCGGCGTGCACGGAGTACGACACCGCGCTGCCCCCGCCGGCCAGCAGCTTCTCCAGCACCAGCCGGGGACGGCTGCCCAGGGCGTAGGGGAGCCGGTCCTCCAGCATCATGGAGCCGGTGGGGGTGCGCCCCTCGTTGCGCAGCCGCAGGGTGACGCGGGCGTGCTGACCGGCCTCCACCCGCATCGGGTCAAGCACGCGCGCGGTGGTGATGCGGTACCGGGTGCGCGCCAACACCAGCGCCGAGATCACCGGCAACAGGCCCACCAGCACGGCGGCGCGCATCAGGTCCTTCTCGCCGATCAGCATCGACAGCAACAGCAGGGAAATGCCCACCGCGACGAGGCTCTTACCCCGGATGGTGAGGGCCCCCAAGGCTTCCCGCATGGCGCATCAGCGCCTTTGCCGCTGCGGCGCGCCCGCCACCGGCAGGCGGTGCACGATGTCGGCGATGATCGCGTCGGTGGTGCGGCGCGCCAGCTGCGCGTCCGAGGTGGACAAGACGCGGTGGGCCAGCACCGGCACCGCCAGCGACTGCAGGTCGTCGGGGAGGACGAAGTCCCGGCCCTCGAAGGCCGCCACCACCCGGGCGGTGCGCAACAGCTGCAGGGCGGCCCGCGGGCTGGCCCCCAGCCGCAGGTCGGGCGACTGCCGGGTGGCCTGCACCAGGGCGACGGCGTACTGCTTGATCGGGTCGGACACGTGCACCGAGCGCACCAGGTCGATCATGCGGCGGATGGTGTTGTCGTCCACCACCGGGCGCAGCTTGGTCAGCGGGTTGACGGTGCCGTGCACGTCCAGCATCTTCAGCTCGGCGGCGGCGTCGGGGTAGCCGATGGCGATGCGGGCGGTGAAGCGGTCGCGCTGCGCCTCCGGCAGCGGATAGGTGCCCTCCATCTCGATGGGGTTCTGGGTCGCCATCACCATGAACGGGGCGCGCAGCAGGTAGGACTGCCCGTCCACCGTCACCTGGCGCTCCTCCATGCACTCCAGCAACGCCGACTGGGTCTTGGGAGAGGCGCGGTTGATCTCGTCGCCCACCACGATGTTGGCGAACACCGCGCCGGGTTTGAACGAGAACTCGTGGGTGTCCTGGTTGAAGATCGAGACCCCGGTGACGTCGCTGGGCAGGAGGTCCGGGGTGAACTGGATGCGCCGCACCGAGCAGTGAATCGTGGTGGCCAGGGCCTTGGCCAGCATGGTCTTGCCGACCCCGGGCACGTCCTCGATGAGGAGGTGCCCCTCGGCGAGCATCACCGACAGCGCCAGGCGGACGACGGCGGGCTTGCCCTCGATGACCTTCTCGATGTTGCCGATGACGGCGTCGACCGCGGACTTGAACTCCGTGGAGGTCATGGGGGGTTGGTTCGCCTGGTCGGGCGTTGTCGTGCCGCTGGATTGTGCGGTCACCGCGTCCTCCTAACGCGTCGCGGATACGGCCGGCGGGGTTGGCTCCGGCCCGTTGGGTGTGCGAACCCAACGCAAGGGTTAATACCAAGTGTGTCAGGTGGCGGCGGGGCGCCAGTATGTCCAGGATTGTCAAGCTTCGGCCACAATCTCACCGAGGGGTAACGCGTTTCGGGCGGTGTCGTGGGTGACGGCCGCGGCGAGCTCGTGGGATAGACTTCAAGCATGTACGGGCGTGTGCTGCTCCTTATGAGGCCGTGCTGACGCGATGCGATCGTGACGGCACGGCTACCCCTCCTGCGCGAGGGGCTTTTTTGTGCCCGTCAAATCTTACGACAACAAAAAGGACACATCATGAGTGAAACGCACGCCGAAGAGGCGGTGCCGCACCGATATGACGCCGCGCTGGCCGCTCGGATCGAGCCGCGCTGGCAGGACCATTGGGAGTCGGCCGGCCTGTTCAACGCGCCCAACCCCACCGGCCGGCTGGCCAATCCCGACGATCCCCGGGCCGGTGCCGAAAAGCTGTTCGTGATGGACATGTTCCCGTACCCGTCGGGGGCGGGGCTGCACGTCGGACACCCGCTGGGATATATCGCCACCGACAGTTTTGCCCGGTACAAGCGGATGTGCGGCTACAACGTGCTGCACCCGATGGCCTTCGACGCCTTCGGCCTGCCCACCGAGCAGTACGCGGTGCTGACCGGGCAGCACCCGGCGAAGATCACCGAGGACAACGTCGCCACCTACCGGCGCCAGCTGCGCCGCCTGGGCATGGGTTACGACACCTCGCGCACCTTCGCCACCTCCGACCCGGAGTACTACAAGTGGACGCAGTGGATCTTCCTGCAGATCTTCAACTCCTGGTTCGACGCCGACGCCGACGCCGGCGCCGCCCGCCCGATCGCCGAGCTGATCGCCGCGTTCGCCGACGGCACCCGCGAGGTGCCCGGCGGGCGACAGTGGACGGATCTGAGCGATGTGGAGCGACGAAAGGTCGTCGACGACCATCGGCTGGTGTACATCACCGAGGCGCCGGTGAACTGGTGTCCCGGGCTGGGAACCGTGTTGTCCAATGAGGAGGTGACCGCCGAGGGCCGCAGCGAGCGCGGCAACTATCCGGTCTACACCCGCAAGCTGCGGCAGTGGATGATGCGCATCACCGCCTACGCCGACCGGCTGGCCGGGGGCCTGGACGGACTGGACTGGCCGGAGTCCACCAAACACCTGCAGCGCAACTGGATCGGCAAGTCCACCGGCGCCCACGTCGACTTCGCCTCCGACGCCGGCGACATCCGGGTGTTCACCACCCGCCCCGACACCCTGTTCGGCGCCACCTACATGGTGCTGGCGCCGGAGAACGACAAGGTCGACGCGCTGGTGGCCGACGCCTGGCCGGAGGGCACCCGCGAGGCGTGGACCGGGGGGCACGCCGACCCGCGCACCGCGGTGGCCGCCTACCGGGCCTTCGCCGCCGCCAAGACCGATGTGGAGCGCCAGGCCGACGCCAAGGACAAGACCGGTGTGTTCATCGGCGCCTTCGCCACCAACCCGGTCGACGGCCGCCGGATCCCGATCTTCATCGCCGACTACGTGCTGGCCGGCTACGGCACCGGCGCCATCATGGCGGTGCCCGGCCAGGACACCCGCGACTGGGACTTCGCCGAGGCCTTCGACCTGCCGATCATCCGCACCGTGCGGCCGCCGTCCGATTTCGACGGCAAGGCGTACACCGGCGACGGCCCGGCGATCAACTCGTCGTTCCTGGACGGCATGGAGGTGACCGAGGCCAAGGCCGCGATCACCGTGTGGTTGGAGGACAAGGGTTACGGCCAGTCCACCGTCACCTATCGGCTGCGGGACTGGCTGTTCTCCCGGCAGCGCTACTGGGGCGAGCCGTTCCCGATCGTCTATGACGAGACCGGGCTGCCGGTGGCGGTCCCGGAGTCGATGCTGCCCATCGAACTGCCCGAAGTGGACGACTACTCGCCGAAGATCTTCGAGCCCGACGACACCGACTCCTCGCCCGAGGCGCCGCTGGGCAAGGCCACCGAGTGGGTGAACGTCACCCTGGACCTGGGCGACGGGCCGAAGCGGTATCGCCGCGACACCAACACCATGCCCAACTGGGCGGGATCGTGCTGGTACCAGCTGCGCTACACCGACCCGTTCGACGCCGAGCGCTTCGCCGACCCGGCCAACGAGTCCTACTGGATGCGGCCGCGCGACGCCGAGGACTGCGGCGGCGTCGACCTGTACATCGGCGGCCAGGAGCACGCGGTGCTGCACCTGCTGTACGACCGCTTCTGGCAGATGGTGCTGTTCGACCTGGGCCACGTGTCGTCCCAGGAGCCGTTCCGCAAGCTGTACCACCAGGGCATGGTGCAGGCGTACGCCTACACCGACGCCCGCGGCGCGTACGTGCCCGCCGACGAGGTGACCGAGCGCGACGGCGGCTTCTTCCACAACGGACAGAAGGTGAACCGCGAGTACGGCAAGATGGGCAAGACGCAGCGCAACGTCGTCACGCCCGACCAGATGTGCGACCGCTACGGCGCCGACACCTTCCGGATCTACGAGATGAGCATGGGCCCGCTGGACGTGTCGAGGCCCTGGGAGACCCGGGCCGTGATCGGCGCCCACCGGTTCCTGCAACGCCTGTGGCGCAACATCGTCGACGAGCAGACCGGCAAGTGCCGCGTCGCGGATGTCGACGCCGACGCCGAGACGCTGAAGGTGCTGCACCGCACCATCGACGCCGTCCGCTCCGACATGGACAATCTGCGGCTGAACACCGCCATCGCCAAGCAGATCATGCTGAACAACCACGTGGTCGGCCTGGACGAGGTGCCGCGGTCCGTCGCCGAGAAGCAGGTGCTGATGGTGGCGCCCTTCGCGCCGCACATCGCCGAGGAACTGTGGAACCGCATGGGCCACACCGAGTCCCTGGCCAACACCGCCTTCCCGGACGCCGACGAGCGTTACCTGGTGGTCGAGACCGTCACCTACCCGGTGCAGATCAACGGCAAGGTGCGCGACCGTCTGGAGATCGCCGCCGACGCCGACGAGGCGGCGGTGCGCGAGGCGGCGCTGGCGTGCGACAAGATCGCGGCGGCGCTGGACGGGCGAGCGCCCAAGAAGGTCATCGTCGTGCCCGGCCGCATGGTGTCGGTCGTGGTGTGACGCGTCGGTCCCGCGTTGTCGGCTAGCCGACAACGCGGGACCCGCGCTACGCCCC
>NZ_DASQPW010000275.1:0-5967 GCF_035643755.1 Stackebrandtia sp.
CTGGGCGTCGCCGAGGCCATGGACACCGCGCAGCGCGGCATGGGCCTGGACTGGGAGGCCTCGGCCCAGCTGATCCGCCGCAGCGCCGCCGCCTCCGACGGACGCCCGCTGGCGTGCGGAGCGGGCACCGACCAGCTCGCCGCACCCGCCTCGCTGTCCGAAGTGGTCGATGCCTATCTTGAGCAGCTCGAACTGGTGAGTTCGGTGGGCGCCACCCCGATCCTGATGTGCTCGCGCGCCCTGGCCGCGACCGCCTCGGGCCCCGAGGACTACCTGTCGGTGTACGCCGAGCTGCTGCGCCAGGTCGACCGCCCCGTGATCCTGCACTGGCTGGGCCCGATGTTCGACCCCGCGCTGTCGGGCTACTGGGGCTCCAACGACCTGGTCGCCGCCGCCGACACCCTCGCCGAGCTGATCGCCACCCACGCCGCGGCCGTCGACGGCGTGAAGATCTCCCTGCTGGACGCCGCCGCCGAGATCGCCTTCCGCCGTAGGCTTCCCGACTCGGTGCGGTGCTATACGGGCGACGACTTCAACTACCCCGAGCTGATCGCGGGCGACGACAGGGGCTTCAGCCACGCGCTGTTGGGCATCTTCGATCCGTTGGCTCCCTTCGCCTCGGCCGCCGTGCGGCGCCTCGACGCCGCCGACACCGCGGGCTTCCGCTCCATCCTGGACCCCACGGTCGCCCTGGCCCGCAAGGTGTTCGCCGCACCCACCTACAACTACAAGACGGGCGTGGTGTTCCTGGCCTGGCTGGCGGGCCACCAGGACCACTTCCGGATGGTCGCGGGACGCGAGGCGGCGCGCTCCATCCGCCATCTCACCGACGTGTTCGTCCTGGCCGACCGCGCGGGGCTGTTCGGCGACCCCGACCTCGCCGCGCATCGGATGCGCGCCCTGTTGGAGGTGGCGGGCCAGTGAACCGCTTCTCGCTCAACCACGCCACGACCAAGTACTGGGACCAGGACGAGGCGATCGACGCCTGCGCGCGCGAAAACGTGGGCATCGGTCTGTGGCGGGAACCCGTGGCCGCCAAGGGTTTGGAGAACACCGCCCGCCGCGTGCGCGATAGCGGCGTCACCGTCACCTCGCTGTGCCGCGGCGGTTTCCTCACGACCGGTGCACCGCAGGCGCTGGACGACAACCGCCGCGCCATCGACGAGGCCGCGGCGCTGGGCGCCGGGGAGCTCGTCGTGGTGTGCGGCGGCCTTCCCGAGGGCTCCCGCGACATCGACGCGGCCCGTCGCGCCGTCGCCGACGCCCTCGGTGCGCTGGCGCCCTACGCCGTGGAAAGCGGTGTGCGCCTTGCTGTCGAGCCGCTGCACCCGATGTTCGCCTCCGACCGCTGCGTGATCTCCACACTGGACCAGGCGCTCGACGTCGCCGAGTCCTTCACGCCCGAGGCGGTGGGCGTCGTCGTCGACACCTACCACGTGTGGTGGGACCCCAACGTCTATGCGGCGATCGCCCGCGCGGCGGGGCGGATCGCGTCGTTCCAGGTCGCCGACTGGATCACCCCGCTGCCCGCGGGGGTCCTGACGGGTCGCGGCCAGCTCGGCGACGGTTGCGTGGAGTTCCGCCGCCTCCGCGACGCCGTCGACGCCGCTGGCTACAGTGGACATATCGAGGTGGAGATCTTCAACGACACCATCTGGTCCCACCCCGGCCCCGACGT
The DNA here is from genome assembly GCF_035643755.1 of Stackebrandtia sp. Lineage (NCBI taxonomy): Bacteria > Bacillati > Actinomycetota > Actinomycetes > Glycomycetales > Glycomycetaceae > Stackebrandtia > Stackebrandtia sp. The sequence goes on from NZ_DASQPW010000275.1 coordinate 1,679, forward strand.
CTTCGCCGAAACCCTGCGGCGGTATCGGGAGCACGTCGCCTAGTCCTCGCCATCGCGCGGCGCTTCCGCGGGTGAGATATCTTTGCTTCATGGAAAGAAATAACGCCGTGCTCGAGTTGAATCGCGCCACCTTCGTGCTCGTCACCGAGGCGCACCGCGGCATGGCGCGGGCCTTCGACGCCGCGCGGGTGGGCGTGCTGCAGGCTGTCGCCCCAAACCCGTTGCGCCCCAGCGAGATCGGCGAACGCCTGGACATGGCCCCGTCCTCGGTGACCCGTCACACCCAGGCGCTGGAGGACGCGGGCCACGTGAGCGTCGAGGCCGACCCCGACGACGGCCGCACCTGCCTGATCCGCGCCACACCCGACGGCATCGAGGAACTCCAACGCCTGGAACAGATCGGGAACGACGCGTTCTCGCGGGTCGTCTCGGACTGGACGACCGACGACCTGCACACCCTCACCCGGCTGCTGCGGCGCCTGACCTCGGACTGGGCCGAGCGCGGGGCCTCGGCGCGCGCCCGCGCCCGCCAGACCAAGCCGACGCGCTGGCGCTTCCGACCGAATTCGGCCGCCGACGGGGGCCAACGATGAACGCCACCGAGCGCCGCCCCGCCGTCGGTCCGCCGCGCTGGGCGGCGTGGTGCCTGTACGGGCTCTCCGCGTTTCAGGTGGTCATCGCGGTCCTGCTCTACCTGAACTGGAACGACACCGTCGACGGATTCACGGGCGAGGCCTTCGCGCCGCGGCGGGATGCCGCCGAGGGCGCCGCGGCCGGCGCGCTCGGCGTGCACGTCCTGCTGGCGGTGCTCTTCCTCGTCGTCGCCGCGAAGGTCGCCGCCGCCCGCCGCTGGGCCCGGATCGTCGCCACCGTACTGCTCGCGTTCGTCATCGTCGGCGGCATCGGCGCGATGCTGACCATCTCCGAGCAGACGCCGCTCAACCCGATCGGCGTCGCCCTGGCGTTGGCGGCGGTCGTCCTTTTGTGGATGCCGACCGCGTCGCGCGGGCGCTCCGCTACTTGACGACGGGGAAGCCCGGGTCGTTCTCCTTGACGGCGGCGTCCTCGAAGTCCTTCTGGTGCGCCAGCACCGCCTGCTCCACGATCGCGGGCGTCAGTTCCCCCGGCTTGTACTTGTCGGCCAGCTCGAACCCGATCTTGACGGCGACATCGTCGGCGGGGTCCTTCTTGCCCGTGTCGCCCGTGCCCAGGTTCTGCGCCGTCATCAGCTCGATCTCGGTGAAGCCCGCCTTCTTACCGACGAAGCCGTAGTGGATGTTCGACCAGATGTCGTAGCGCAGGTACTTGCCCATCTTGGGGTCGTAGCTGTACAGCGTCGTCGGGTCCTTGACGTTCATCCCGAACCTCTCGCGGATCTTGGGCTTGTGGTCCCAGGGGCCGTTGGTCTTGACCAGGCGATAGAACTCGGCGTACGCGCCCGCCTTGCCGCCCAGCGACAGGCTGTGGTTGCCCAGCCACAGGCCCTTGGTGGTCCAGCTGCCGCCGTTGGTGTTCATCTCGTCGGTGATGTACTTCAGGATCCCGTCGTTGGTCCTGGCCTTGGCGTCCTTGTCGGGATCGGGGACGGGAGCACCGGGCGGCTCGGCGGGGGAGTCCTTGGACGGCATGTCGGGGCCCAGTTTGGACAGTTCACCGGAGAACGTCCGATCGACGAGCTGGGCATCCTTGGTGGCGGCGGCCATGTCGGCGTTGGCCTGGTTGGCCAGCGCGACGTTCCTGTGGAAGTTGGCCTTTCCCCGCGGGCTGGCCCTGTCCCACGGCCCCCACAGGTCCTCGCGCCACTGGTAGTCCACCCGCCCGGCGGCCGCGTCGAAGCGGCCGCCGTCCAGGCCGCCGGCCACGCCAGCGGCGCGCCGTGCCTTTCCCTGGGCGGCAAGCAACGCAGACGTCGCGCGGGTGGTCGCGGCGGCGACCCTGCCCAGCCTGTCACCCGCGGTCCCCAGCGACGCCGAGTGATCGGTGAGGCGGCGCGCGGCCACGTCGGAATCGCTGCCCCGCCAGGAAGCGGGGATCTTCTTTCCCAGGCCGTCGATCAGCTCGGAGTGGTCGAGCGCCGTCGACGACAGGCGGCGAAAGGCGGTGCCGTGGCCGTGAAGCGCCGAGATGTCCATGGTGGTGAGCTGCTTGAAATCCACAGTGGCCCTCGTTTGTCGAGCGTGTCAAGACACGGGGTAACCAGACGTTGACCCGGCAACGTTACATCCACGCATCGACATTTTCGCGGGACCGCTCCCGCGCGCGACGGGCCTTAGGGCCTGTTGGGGAACCCCGTTTCCCGCTGCGCGCCGCCCCGACGGCGCCTGGCCGCGTTGTCGGCACGCCCGCATACAACACCGGTATGCGGGCGCACCTCCGCCTTGCCACGCACTCGACGGGACGCCGCTCGCCACGGAAGTGAGTTCCCCAACAGGCCCTAACCCTGCTTGGCGGGCACCTTGAAGAAGGGATCGGCGGTGTTGCCGCCGACGCGCTCCTGGTACATCTTCACCTTGGTGTCGATGATCTGCTGGCACGTGACCAGCTCGTCCAGCCGAGCGGCGACCCGCTCCTGGTGCTCGCGCAAAAGCTCCAGCCGCCGCGGCTCGTTGCCCTCGCCCGCCCGCACCAGCGCCGCGTACTCGCGGATCGCGGGCACGGGCATCCCCGAATCCCGCAGCCGCATGCAGAAGTGCAGCCAGCCCACGTCGTCCTCGTCGAAGACCCGCCGCCCCGCCGAATCGCGGCGCACGGGCCGGGCGAACAGCTCCTCGTTCTCGTAAAAGCGCAGAGTGTGCACGCTCAGCCCCGTCCGCGCCGCCACCTCGCCGATGCTCAGGTTCATGGCCCCACCCTAGCGCTCGGCGGCGGGCACTCCGCTGGTCAAGCGTGGCAGGATCGTGCGGTGACCAACGCGAATATCGAGATACGTGAGGTTGAGGGGGACGTCGGTTCCCGCATCGTCCTGGATCTGCTCGACTCCGCCATCGAGTGGATGGTCTCGGCGGGCAACACCGACCAGTGGGGCTCCACGCCCGCCTCGATGGACACCCGTTTTCGGCTCCGCGCCCTGGACTTCGCCGCCAGCGGCGGCCTGTACGCCGCGTTCCTGGGCGACGAGGCGGTGGGCGCGCTGGCCGTCGGCGGCCCCAACTCCTACGTCCCCGCCGCCACCGAGCCCGAACTCTTCCTGCGCCTGCTGGTCACCCACCGCGCCCACGCGGGCCTGGGCATCGGTTCCGCGCTGCTGGACCGCGCCGTCGACCTGGCCCGCGCGAAGGGCGTCTCGCTGCTGCGCGGCGACTGCTACGCGGGCAACGGCGGCAGGCTGGTGGCCTACTACGAGCGCAACGGCTTCGTCGCCACCGACCACCTCACGGTGGACCGCCCGCAGGGTCCATGGCGCGGCAGGGTCATCGAGCGGCGCTGGTTATCCGGTCGCGATGTGCCGCTCCAGATAGTCGCGGATCAGCGTCTTGGCCTCGGTCAACACCACGTCGTCCCCGTCGGGGTCGCGCCGGAACGCCAGCTTCACCAGCGCGTCGCCCGCGGTGACCGCCACGGTCAACGCCAGCGACACCTGCCTCTCGTCGCCCAAGGGGAAGTGTTCCGACAACATGGCGTGCAGGCGATCGGTGAGCACGTCATCGTTGCTGCGCTCGGAATCCAGCAGGTGAACATCCACAATGTCGCCAAAGTGGAGCGTCCTGAACCCCGGCTCGGTGCGGTGCATCGAGATGTACTCGTCGATCACCTCGTCGACGATCTGGGACCAGTGCTCGGCGGTGGTATTGGCGATCCGCCGCGACAGCCGCTCGATGTATCCGTCCAGGTAACGCATGTCCAGCGCCCGCACCACCGCGCGCTTGTCGCCGAAGAACTGGTACACCGAGCCGATCGCGACGTCGGCGCGCTGCGCGATCAGGGTGGTGGTCAGCTTGGCGTAGCCGATCTCGTCCAACAGGGCGGCGCAGGCGTCCAGCATCCGATTCACCCGCTCGGCGCTGCGCTGCTGCACGGGCACCCGCCGCAGGGCGGCCCCCGCGATGTGCGGCCCCGCGACGCCGCCTTGCTCGGCCCGCGACTTAGCTACAGTAGACACATAGTCTCCTTCACGAATCCCATCTTAATTTCCATCCCCAGCGAGGTCACAGTGACGGGGACGTGATGCTGCGCGCTCTTGACAAAACCTAAAGTGAGAGGTATTCACATTCCTGTGACCCAAGCCGCGAAGCCCTGGAGCAACTGGGCGGGCGCCGCCCGCGCCACCCCGCGCCGCGCCGCCACGCCCG
>NZ_DASQPW010000276.1:0-25944 GCF_035643755.1 Stackebrandtia sp.
CACGAACGCGGCGACGATGACCGACCTCACGCGTGGGCCTCCTTAGTCAGGGCTTCGGTATGAAGATAGTCGGCCACCTTCCAGGTGCGGTAACGCGATCCCTTCACCAGGATCGTGTCGCCGCTTCGCGCCACGCGACACACCTCGGCGATCGCGGCGGCCTGGTCGGCCACGGCCGTGGCGTCGGCCCCGGCCTCGGCGGCGGCCTCGGCGGCCGGCGCCGCGACATCCTCGACGGCGATGACGATGTCGACCCCGGCGCGCGCGGCACGGCGCCCGAGCTCGCGGTGGGCGGCCACCTCGGTGTCGCCGAGCTCGGCCATGTAGCCCAGGACCGCGATGGTGCGGCCGGCGCCGCCCAGCGTGGTCAGGGAGTCGATGGCCGAGGCCATCGAGTCGGGGTTGGCGTTGTAGGAGTCGTCGATGACGGTGATGTCGTCGGCGCGGGTGAACACGTCCATGCGGCGCGGCGACAGGCTGACGGGCATGCTGGCCCGGGCCGCCAGGACGTCGACCGGCATGCCCAGCTCGATCGCCACGGCCGCGGCGGCCAGGGTGTTGGAGACGTTGTGGGCGCCGTGCAGGCGCAGCGCGATCGGCGCGGCGGCGGTCGCGGTGGTCAGGGTGTAGCGGGGCAGGCCCGAGGAGGTGTCGACGTCGACGCCGCGCACGTCGGCGTCGGGCGAGGTGCCGAAGGTGACGACGCGTCCGGGCGCCAGCGGGCGCATCGCCGACACCCGCGGGTCGTCGGCGTTGAGCACCGCGACCCCGCCGGGCTTGATGCCGGCGATCAGCTCGGACTTGGCGCGGGCGATGGCGTCGGCGGAACCGAACTCTCCGATGTGGGCGATGCCGACGTTGAGCGCCAACCCGATGTCGGGCGGGGCGATGTTCGTCAGGTAGTCCAGGTCGCCGACGTGGCGGGCGCTCATCTCCAGCACCAGGTAGCGGGTGGACTCGTCGACCTTCAGCGCCGTGTAGGGCGCGCCGAGCTCGTTGTTGAGGGTGCCCTCGGGCGCCACGGTGGGTCCCAGGGCGCGGCACAGGTGGGCCAGGAAGTCCTTGGTGGACGTCTTTCCGGACGAGCCGGTCAGTCCGATGACGGTCAGGTCGTCGAGACGGTCGATCACGGCGCGCGCCAGCTTGCCGAGCGCGACCAGCACGTCGTCGACGACAATCGACGGGGCGTCGACCGCGCGGGAACCCAGCACGGCCACGGCGCCGTCGGCGACGGCGCGCGCGGCGAAGTCGTGGCCGTCGGCGTGATCGCCGACCAGCGCCACGAACAGGGCTCCGCCAACGACCTTGCGGGAGTCGTGCTCGACGGGGCCCGTCACCACCGCGGCGGGATCGGCGTCCGGCGACAACCTCCCGTCCGTCACCTGGGCGATGTCGGACAGGTTCATCGAGATCACGGGATCGAGCTCCTTAGTGCTGGGTGGCGGCCAGGGCGTCGGCCAGTACGCGTCGGTCGTCGAAGGGCACCGTCTTGTCGGCCAGTTCCTGGCCCTGTTCGTGTCCCTTGCCGAGCAGCGCGATCGTATCGCCCGGGCGGGCCAGCCGCACGGCCTCGCCGATGGCCGCCGCGCGCCCGGCGATGTCGCGGTGGGGGCGGTCGCCGACGCCGGCCAGCACCTCGGCGCGCACCGCGGCGGGGTCCTCGGTGCGGGGGTTGTCGTCGGTGACGATCACCAGGTCGGCGCCGTCGGCGGCCGCGGCCCCCATCACGGGGCGCTTGGAGCGGTCGCGGTCACCGCCGGCGCCGATCACGGCGATCAGGCTGCCGGACGTGATGGGGCGCAAGGCTTTCAGCACGGCGGTGACGGCGTCGGGCTTGTGCGCGTAGTCGACGACGCCGCGTACCGGGTCGTCGCCGGAGACCATCTCCATGCGCCCGGGGATGCCGCGGCACTCGCCCACCCCGGCCACCGCGACCGGCGCGCCGACGCCCACGGCGGCGAGGCAGGCGTAGGCCAGCAGGGCGTTGGAGATGTTGTGGCGCCCGGGAAGCCGGACCGAGGCCGGATAGGTACCGCCGGGGCCGCGCGCGGTGAACGACTGGTCGAAGCCGCTGCCGGTGATGTCGGTGGCCGTCCACGACGCCGCGGAATCGTGGAGAGAGTAGGTGACCGTCTTGGGGGTGACGAGGCGCTTGGCCCACTCGTCGTCGGCGTTGACGACCTCGACGTCGCAGCGGCCGTCGAACAGCTTGGCCTTGGCCGCGAAGTACTCCTCGACGGTGTCGTGGAAGTCGAGGTGGTCGACGCCGAACATGGTGAAGCCGCCCACGGTGAAGTGGATGCCGTCGGCGCGGTGCAGGGCCAGCGCGTGGCTGGAGACCTCCATGACGACGTCGGTGACGCCCTGTTCGACGGCGTAGGCGAACAGGGCCTGGAGCTCGGGGGCCTCCGGCGTGGTGCGCTCCGACACGATGGTCTCGTCGCCGATGCGGGTCTCGACGGTGCCGATCAGCCCGCTGCGGCGGCCCGCGGCGCGCAGGCCGGATTCGACCAGGTAGGCGGTGGAGGTCTTGCCGCTGGTGCCGGTGACGCCGATGATCGACAGCCACCGGGTGGGTTCGCCGTAGACCAGGGCGGAGACGGGGCCGACGGCGGCGCGCGGGTCGGCGCATTCGATGGCGGGGATGCCGCGCTCGGTCGCGGCGGCCACCCCGCGGGCGTCGGACAGCACCGCCACCGCGCCGCGCGACACCGCGTCGTCGAGGAATTCGGCCCCGTGGCGGCGGGCCCCCGGCAGCGCCGCGTACAGGTCGCCGGGCCGCACCCGCTGCGACGCCAGACTGACCCCGGTCACCTCGGCGTCGCCGTGGACCGCCAGGTCCGCGAGCGATCGGGCCAGCGCGTCCAGCCGGCGAGGCCGCACGGTTTGCGGGCGGGGGAATCCAAGCACCCGCAGACACTACCGCGCCGATCACCTCGGCACTCACCCCCGGCGGCGACGCGGCGAGCCGTTACCGGCCGGTACTACACGTCGTGGTGTTTCTCCCCATCGCGCGGGAGAAATGCCGACGGTGATGGGAACCGTTCTTCTTTAGCGCCACTACAATTCGACTTCGCCGGGTATCGGCATTAGTCGAATGGAGTGACGGCGTACGTTATATGCGAAGCTTGGAAAGAATACTCAGTATTCATTCTAGAGTCGAGACGTACGGACGGCATATGCGGTGAGCCACCGAGCGGCCACAACATTCGGTCCACGATAGACACGAGCACACGCGTTGTGATTCAACTAGTCTGTATCCGTGATGACCACGCCGATCACCGCCCATTCGGGCCCGGCGCCGACCACATCGGATCGAATGTGGAGAAATGCGGATCGCATCGGGTTGACGACAAACAAACCACAATGGCCTCGCTTCGTGGGACCGGTCCCCCTGCCTCGCACACGTGTCAAATCAGCAAGGTTTGCGAAACTTTTTGGGATTACTTCATGGTCCAGGGGTTCCCATCACCCAATAACTGGTGTATATAAAAGTCCTACAAGCCCGGTACCCACACCACACCCGAGTAGAGGAACCCACAATGCCTGAGTTTGAATTCGGTCTTTTAGGAGCCCTGACGGTGCGGGTCAACGGCCACGACGCCCCCGTCGGAGGACTGAAACCGCGCCGGATGCTGGCTACCTTTCTACTTACCCCCGGTGAGCAACTACCGCTCGACAGGTTCATCGATGTCGTGTGGGGCGCCCAGCCCCCCAAATCAGCCAGTGCGAACCTGTATTCGTACGTCACCGTTTTGCGCCGTGCGCTGCACGGACGCCTCAACCGGCTGCGCAGCGGCTACGTACTCCACGTCAAGGGCGGCGAGCTCGACGTCCAGGTCTTCTCCGACCTGCTGGCCCAGGCCCGGCACGACGCCGCGTCCGGGCACACCGCCGAGGCCATCGCCGTTTACGACCGTGCCCTGAAACTGTGGCGGGGCGAGCCCCTCGCCGATATCAAAGGACCTCCCCCATGGATTCCATATATACAAAAGCTTATTGACACTAGGCTCGACGCCCTCGAAGAGCGAGCAGCCCTGTACGTACACAACGGGCAACACAGCGAGGCCATCGCGGAACTGCGCGGACTCATCGCCGAGCACCCGCTGCGCGAAAGCCTGTGGCGCCAGCTGATGACCGCGTTGGCCAGCGCCGGACAGCGTGCCGAGGCCATCGACACCTACGGGCGGCTGCGGGCCACGCTCGCCGACGAACTGGGGATCGAGCCCAGCGACGAATCCCAACACGTCCACCGCAAGCTCCTGGGAGCGCCCACCGCTCGCACCCGGCACACCGATGTGCGCACCGCGGAGCTGCGACGCCGTTGCACCGAGATCGAGATCCAGGTGCGCGCCGCCGCGGCGACGCTTCCCGCCAGCGCCATGGCCATGACCTCTCCCGGCCAGCTCGACTACGACCAGCCCGCCCCGACGGACCCGCTGGTGTGGCTGGACGGCAAGTCCGAGGACATCATGGCGCTGTTGCGCCAGGCGGCCACCGCGGGCCTGGCGTCCTCGGCCTGGCGGCTGTCCGCGGCGCTCATGCCGTACCTGGACTTCCGGCACAAGCTGGAGGACTGGCGGCGCTGCAACCGGATCGCCCTGGTGGCCGCCCGCAAGTGCGGCGACACCGAGGGCGAGGCGACCATGCTGCGCGGCCTGGGCCAGTGGCACATCTACAACGACAACTTCGACGCCGCGGAGGAGTCGTTCAACGTGGCACGGGTGCTGACCAGGGCGCTGGGCAACGAGCGCGAGACCGCCCTGGCCGTCTACGGCCTGGGCGCGGTGGCGAGATTCACCGGGCGCACCGCCGAGGCGGCCTCGCTGTTTCGGGACTCCGCCACCGCGCTGCACCGCATCGGCGACGCCCACGGCGAGGGCCTGGCCCGCTGGGCGCTGGCCGGGGCGTTCATCGCGCTGGAGAACTTCGACGGCGCCGATGAACAACTTCACATCGCGCTGAAGGCGGCCCGCTCCGTGGGCGACCGGCACCGCGAGGCGCACGTCATCGAGCGGTTCGCGACCCTGCACCGGGCCCGCGGCAACGAGCCCGAGGCGATCGCCTGCCTGGAGGACGCGCTGAGCACCTTCACCGACCTGGGCGACGAGCCCTGTACCAAGGAGGTGCGCGAGGCCCTAGAGGTCTAGGGATAGGAATTTTCCAATGTTGGAGAATCCCTATTTGACCGGCTTGGACGGCGTTTGTCGTGATGCGGGCGAAATCCCCGGGTCGCAACCGGATCGAAACCGGTTGATACCTGGCATTTCGCCCGCTTTATCATGCCGACTCGGGATGCCGACACCCTGACCTACTGTGTACCGTTGCTACCCATGGGAAGCCGGTTTGGTCGGCGGATGGGATACTCCGTCGCTTTTGGCGTCGTCACCCTTATGGTGGTCACGGCGTGTGGCAGTAGTGCGAAGGTCGTGAGCCCCAGCCAGGAAGACCTTCGCTCCGAGGCAAAAATCAGCGTCAGCCCCAAGACGGGGACCAACGACGCACCGATCTCCACCGAAATCGCGTACAAGGTCAGCAAGGGCAAGTTCAAGGACCTCAAGCTGACCAACGCCAAGGGCAAGGAAGTCAAGGGCCACATGCGGTCCGACGGCTCGAGCTTCGTGCCCGACGAGCCGCTGGACTTCGGCACCAAGTACGTCGCCTCGGTCACCGCCGTGGACGGCGACGACATCTCCGGCACCAAGGAATCCACCTTCACCACGATGTCGGCCCCCGGCAACACCATCAACGGTTCACTGTGGAACGGTGACGGCAAGACCTTCGGCAAGGCCATGCCGATCCTGCTGGACTTCCCCCGCAGCTTCTCGGTCCCCGAGGACAAGCGCGCCAGCGTCGAGAAGCGGCTGTTCGTCTCCAGCAAGCCCAAGCAGGTGGGCGCCTGGCACTGGTTCAGCGGCAACCACCTGGAGTACCGGCCCAAGGACTTCTGGAAGCCGGGCACCAAGATCAACGTCCGTTACGGACTCGCGGGCCTGCCGCTGGGCGGCGGCGTGTACGGCAGCGGCGACGTCACCGCCACGGTGAACATCGACACCAAGGACCGCGAGGTTCACGTCAGCAACAAGGACAAGAACCTCAAGGCCACCGAGGACGGCAAGACCGTCAAGACCATGGACGTCAGCCTCGGCAAGGACGCGAAGCCCTCCTACTCCGGCACCATGGCGATCATGGAGAAGAAGGAGAAGACCACCTTCGACACCACCGACGAGCCCGAATGCCACGGCAAGGAGGGCGGCGAGAACTGCTACAAGGCCAAGATCAAGTTCGCGCAGCGCCTCACCTGGAGCGGGCAGTTCATCCACTCCGCGCCCTGGTCGGTGGCGGATCAGGGCCACCGCAACGTCTCCCACGGTTGCGTCAACGTCTCCGACAAGAACGCCGAGTGGATCTTCAACTTCACCGACGTCGGCACCCCGGTCATCATCGAGGGCACCGGACACAACCTGCCCGCCGGCGACGGGTTCACCGCGTACAACCTGAGCTGGGACGACTTCCTGAAGGGCAGCTACCTGCCCGCGCCGAAGGCCGAGAAGTAGCCGTCAGGGCTCGACTCGCCTCGGCGCCCAATCGATCCAGGAACAGTACGGGTCGACGGTGGCCAGGACGGTGACGTCACTGAGCCGCCCCGCGCGATAGGTCACCGCGGTGAGAAGCACGCGGGGGCGCTCCGCGCTGGATCGGTCGGCGTCGGCGACGTCTCTGACCAGGGCCAGCCCGTTTTGGGGCGCCTCCTTGGAGATCCACACCAGGTCGCGCCCCGCGTCGGCCAGGACGGCCGCGAGGCGTTCGGGTTCGGCGGCGCAGCACAGGGTGCTGGCGCCGAACACCACCGCAAGCGCCCCGGCGGGAGCGGCGGCGATCGCGGCGGGCAGTTCGTCGAAGTAGTCCCCCGCCCGCCAGTCGATGCCGTCGAGGGCGTCGACGTGCGCCAGCGCGGAATCCATCCGCCGCAACAGGTCGGCGGCGTCGGGTTCGACGCAGTCACGCAGCCAGGCGATGGCCTCGGCGTCGTCGGCGCGGATCGGGTCCCTCTCCACGCCGATGCGGGCGGCGATCACGGGGCGGCGCCGCAGCCGCGGGCTCGGGGTGCCGCGCCAGTCGCATTCCAGTACGGGCGCGCCGCCGTGGTTCACCGTGGTGTCGCCGTAGCGGTACCCGTAGCCGTCGGGGACCAGCGCCAGCCCCGCCGCGCCGCCCATCTCGATGAGCGCTAGGGGACGGTCGTCGTCGATGTGGGTGAGGGCGGGCCAGAACATCGCGGCCGCCAGCGGGTCGTTCTGGCGGTTGGCGCGACCCCGCCGCCAGGAACTCCTCAGGGGATCGGCGTGACGGGACAGGAAGTCGGCCACGGCGTCGGCCAGGGCACCGTCGGCGGGGCGCCCGCCGCCCAGGGTGGCCCAGTAGTCGGCCAGCGGGTGATCGGTCGCCTTGGTGCGCAACAGTTCGGTGGCGTTCGCCAGCAGCTTGAAGGGCAGGCTCCAGGACGGCTCGTCGTCGGTGATGGCGTGCATGAGGTCGGGGCGGTCGGCGACCGCCCGCCAGACCGCGGCGGAGACGGGCAGGGTGTCGGCGCGTTGTTCGGCGCGCTTGGCGAATACGTCGCTGAGGGTGAGTTCTGTCATCGTCTGCGACGGTATCGGCGACGGGTCGGCGGCGCATCCAGGTTTCGGACGCGCGTTCCGCCCGAGGCACCCGATATCGAATCGCCTGTTCAGCCAGCACTAGAATGGTTGCTACACGGGACGTTCGGTGACGGCGTCGCCGAAGGTCCACACGATGCGGGCGCCGCCCAGCTCGCTTTGTCCGATGTGGAGACGACCGCCGTTGGAGCGGGCGACCCGCGCCACGATGTCCAGGCCCAGGCCGCTGGAGCCCGCGCCGCTTTCGCCCCTGGTCAGCGCCGACATCGGGTCGGCGATGCCGGGCCCGCCGTCCTCGACGATGAACCGCCCCGCCCGAGTGTTGAGCTCCACCGAGAACGGGGCGTTCTGCGGGGTGTGGGAGAAGACGTTGCCCACCAGGGCGTCGACGCACGACACCACGTCGTCGGGGGGAATGTTGACCCACAGGCTTTCGCGCAGACCCACCACCCGATAGCGCCGCCCGTGGTCCTCGGCCAGGAGGCTCCACATGGAGACGCGCTCGCGCACCACGGCCGCCACGTCGCACTGCTGGCCCGAGCGGTCGGTGATGGAGCGGCGGGCGCCCGCGATGACGGCGTCGATCTCGGACTCCAGGGCGTCCACCGAGGCCCGCATCCGCGCGGCGTCGGGACCGGCACCCAGAAGCTCGGCGTCCAGCCGCAGCGCGGTCAGCGGCGTGCGCAGGCGATGGGACAGGTCGGCGGCGAGTTCGCGTTCGCCGTCCAGCAGGCGTACCACGCGGTCGGCCATCATGTTGAACGCCAGGCCCGCGTCCATCAGCTCGTCGGGGCCCGAGGGCTCCACCCGCATCGACAGATCCCCCGCGCCGAACGACGCCGAGGCGTCGGCGAGCTTCCTGCTGGAGCGCACCACCCTGGCGCCCAAGCGATCCGCGGTGAACACCGAGATCACCACCAACAGCAGCGCGATGCCCGCCAGGGTGAGCCACGCCGTGGGTATACCCCGGTTCAGCAGGGCGTCGGGGACGTACACCTCCACCACCGCGACCTTCTCGTCCGACAGCAGCACCGCCCGCAGGTAGGCCACCCCGTCGGCGGTGGATCGGGTGGTGGTGTGCGCCGAATCGCGCGCGGAGTCGATGGCCGCGGCGGACACGTGGCTGATCCCGATCACGGGCTGGTCGGCCAGGTGAATGGCGAGGCGGTCGGCGGCGCCGGCCCGGTCGGCCGACACGGCGCGCCGCAGCACCCGCGGGTCCTCGCTGGCTGCCAACACCGTCACCATCGAGCTGGCCGACTCCCGCGCCTGGGACATCGCCCGCTCATGGGCGACCTGGCGGGTCACCAACCCCAGCGGGATGCAGAAGGCGAGCGCCACCATCAGGGTGGTGGCGATGGCCACCTTAGCGAGTGCCCACCGCATTCAGTTTTCGTCCGCCAGCATGATGCCGACGCCGCGGACGGTGCGTAGCAGGCGGGGCTTGGCGGCGGACTCGCCGAGCTTGCGGCGCAGCCAGGACACGTGGACGTCGACCGTGGCCTCGGCGCCGATGTAGGGCTGGCGCCACACCTGCTCGACGAGTTCCTGTTTGGACACCACGCGGCCGGCGTGCTGGGCGAGGTAGGTGAGCAGGGCGAACTCGCGGCGGGTGAGTTCCAGCTCGGTGTCGTCGAGGGTGGCGACGTGGCGGGACTGGTCGACCATGAGCGGGCCGACCTTGATCTGGGAGGGCACGCGGGGTTCGGCGGCTTCGTGGCGGCGCAGCACGGCGGCGATGCGGGCCTGGAGATGGGCCGCGGAGAAGGGCTTGGTGACGTAGTCGTCGGCGCCGGTGTTGAGCAGCTTGATGATGTCGGACTCGGCGCGGCGGGCGCTGGCCACGATGACGGGGACGTTGGACACGCCGCGCAGCATCCGCAGCGCGTCGGCACCGTCCAAATCGGGCAGACCGAGGTCGAGGATCACGACGTCGGGCGGCTCGGAGGTGACGCTGCGCAGGGCCTCCAGGGCGGTGGTCTCGGCGCGAACGTGGTGCCCCACCTTGATCAGCGCGCGCGACAGGGCCGCACTGACATTGGGGTCGTCCTCGATCAGCAGAACCACGGCCACGGCGGCACTTTACCGCCGCGAGCATTTTCTGACAAGATGGCGGACATGTCGTCGTCCGCGTGGATCCGTGGTATCGCCTCGGTGGTCGCCTGGGGCGGGGTCACGACGGTGGCCGCGTTGGGCTCGTGGCTCGGGCTGTCGTCGGCGCTGACCGCCGGGCCCGCCGACGATCGGGCCGACTCGGTGATCGCCTCGAGCGACACGGTGCCCAGCCGCACACCGTCGAGCGCGCAGTCCTCCTCGTCACCCAAGCCGACGGGGCGCTCGGGTCCGCGCGGCAACGGGGGCGACTCCGGCGACGCGATCGACGGCTGGTCCCCGGTGGGCGGCGGCGTGTACGAGCGGGCCTTCGACACCGACGGCGGCACCGCCGTGATCCAGCTCAGCTCCGCCAAGGCGGGCCTGGTGTCGGCCAGTCCCGCCGACGGCTATGCCGCCCGCACCGAGCACCCCAGCGACGACCACCTGGTCGTGATGTTCTACTCCGCCTCCGGTGGGGTCGTCATCGACGCGAGCTGGCGGAACGGCAAGCCCTACGCCACCGTCTCGGGTTCCTAGACGGGCTCGGTGACCTGGGGTTCGGTGAGCTCGGCGGCGAGGGTCTTGCGCACCCAGCGCTCGGCCACAAAGGACATCACGGGGATCGTGCCCGCCAGCAGGACCAGCACCGTGCGCGGCCACAGCTTCCAGTTGACGCGGCGCGCCAGGTCGAAGCCCAGCGCCAGGTACACCATGTAGCCGAAGCCGTGGATCGGCGACACGATGGACGACAGCAGCGGGTAGCCGACGATGTGCAGCGGGACCGCGACGAAGATGAGGACGATGAGGAAGATGCCGACCACCCAGGCCGCGATGCGGTAGCGCAACAGCGCGCCCCGAAGCTTGTCGTCCACTGTGTCTTCCTATCCGGGGTATTGGTTGGGCCGCCGGTCGGGATGGTCGGCGAGCCACGCCAGGTAGCGATTGTAGGACGCGGTGGGTTCGTCGGCGGTGTCGGTGGAGTCGCGGTGTGACGTGGACGCGAACGGCGACGACAGCGGCGGCGGCTCGTCGGCGGCGCGGGGCGTCGGCGCGTCCTGCCGCAGCTCGGCGCGCACCTCGCGCACCCACAGGAACACGGTGAACAGCGAGAAGAGCGGCCATTCGAACATGTAGCCCCAGCTGAGCATGTTGCCGTCGTTGGCGCGGGTCCATTGCCACCAGCCGAGCCCGGCGAAACCCACCGCCAACACGACGGTGAGCGCGTGCCTTACCAGCCACGCGGGAGTCAAGAACCTGCGCACGCCCCACAGGGTAGGTGTTACGCGCGCGACGTTGACGCCGAGGTGCCCGCCGGGGTGGAATGGTGCGATGGTCACCGCCGCCGACGTCCGCGAATTCCTCCGGCTGCCCGCCGCCGACGCCGCCTGGATCGACACCTGGGACTGCCTGGCCGCCGGGCCCGCCCCGGTGCCGTCGGCCGCCGAGATCGAGCGGCTCATGGTGGACCGGCTCGGGGTCGACCCGATCGACGCCGCGGCGGCCGCCGCGGCCAGGCCCGATCGCCGTGCCGAGCCCGAGCTGTGGTGGGTTATCGACCGCTGCCACGCCCAGCTCGAGTCCGATATGGGCGGATTCGGGATGCTGTTGTGGCCACGGATTCCGGAGCGTCTGGGCGCTGCGGGGCGGTTCCTGTACCTGTATCCGCTGTTGGCGGCGATTCCCGCGACCCTGGAGTTCTATCGGCGCCGGGGTCTGGATGAGGACCTCTGCTGGGCGACGCTGGGCAACTTCTCCGAGAAGCTGCGGCTCAACCGGGCCCGCTACGACCTGCCGGGGCTCAGCGTGGCGTTCTGGTTCACGCTGCACGTGCGCGGTGCGCTGTTTCAGTTGGGGCGCTTGGAGTTCGCCATCGAGCGCCTCGGTGATGGTCACCCGTTCGCGGGTCACGACGCCGGCGAACTGACCGTGGGGGTGCACATCCCGGGCGACGGCCCCCCGCTGACCGTCGACGCCTGCCGCGCCTCGATCGAGCGGGCGCGGGGCTTCTTTCCCAAGTACTTCGGCGACCGGTTCGCCGCGCCGCCGACGTTGACCTGCTCGTCGTGGATGTTGGACCCTCAGCTGCGCGAGGTCCTGCCCGCGGGCTCGAGAATCGCGGCGTTTCAGGACCTGTTCGAGCTGATGCCCGCCGCTCCGGACGCCGACGCGCGCGGCCAGGGCGACGTCCTGCTGTTCGTGTTCGACCACGTCGGGCCGTTCGACGCCGCGGCGCTCCCCCGCGACACGTCGCTGCGGCGCGAGCTGGCGGACGGTTTCGCGGCGGGACGCCGGTGGCAGGTGCGTTCGGGGATCGCGCGGTTGCACTAAGGTCGCCACGTGTATCGCGAGCTTGACGCCCTGGACTTCCCCGCCCTGACCGACCTGTACGCGCCGCCGGTCACGGCGGCACCGTGGCTGCGGGTGAACTTCGTTTCCAGCGCCGACGGCGCGGTCGAGGTGGACGGGGACTCCCAGGCGCTGTCGGGTCCCGACGACATGCGGGTGTTCAAGATCCTGCGGATGCGTTGCGACGTCCTCTTGGTGGGGGCCGGGACGGTCCGCACCGACGGCTACCGTCCGCTGCGGTTGAGCGCCGATCGGGTCGCGTGGCGCCGCGACCATGGGCTGTGCGACCACCCGGTGATGGCGGTGGTGTCGCGCGGCGCCGACCTGAAGCTGGACGCGCCGCTGTTCACCGACGCCCCGGTGCGCCCGCTGGTAGTCACCGGCGCGGACGCGCCGCCCGAGCGGCTGGCCGCCGCGGCCGAGGTCGCCGACGTGATCTCCACCGGCACGGGCGGGGTCGACTTCGCCGACGCCTTGCGGCTGCTGCGTTCCCGCGGTCTGGCCCAGGTGCTGTGCGAGGGCGGGCCGCACGTCTTCGGCGAGATCACCGCCGCCGGCCTGGTGGACGAGCTGTGCCTGACGCTGTCGCCGAAGCTGGCGGGCGCCGGTTCGGGGCGGATCACGGCCGGTCCCCCGTCGTCGCTGCGGTCGATGCGTCTGGCGCATGTCCTGCACGCCAACGGAAATCTGCTGCTGCGGTACGTCCGTCCCGACCCGGGGTGAGCGGAGGGGGCGACGGCGCGCTGGTGCCCCGGGGTGTGTTAGCGCTAACATCATTCACAGACTTCGCACCCGCCGAAAGGACGCCCGTGAGCGCCGACCCCAGCCCCCGCCGTCCCGCCGTGATGACCGACGTCGCGCGGCTGGCCGGGGTGTCGCACCAGACGGTCTCGCGCGTCCTGAACGGAAGCCCCCGGGTGCGCCCGACCACCCGCGACAAGGTCCTGCGGGCCATCAAGGAGCTCGACTACCGCCCCAACGCGATGGCGCGCGGACTGGTGAGCCGACGATCCCATGTGGTGGGTGTCATCACGTTCGACACCATCCTCTTCGGACCGGCGTCCACGCTGCTGGGCATCGAACGCGCCGCCCGCACCGCGGGCTACGGCGTCAGCATCGCGACCCTGGAGCGCCTCAACCGCGCCAACATCCTGGAGGCGGTCGACACCCTGACCGGGCGCGGCGTCGACGGCATCATCATCATCGCTCCACAGTTGGCGGTCACCGCTGCGCTGCGCGACCTGCCCGCCGGGATGAGGGCGGTGGCGGTGGAAGCGTCCCACAACGCGGGGGCGCCGTCGGTGGCGGTGGACCAGGTGGCGGGGGCGCGCCTGGCGGTGGAACACCTGCTGTCGTTGGGACACAAGACGGTGTGGCACATCTCCGGGCCCGGCGACTGGCTGGAGGCCCGCGACCGGGTCTCCGGCTGGCGCCAGTGCCTGGAGGAGGTCGGCGCCGCGGTCCCGCCCGCGATCGGCGGCGACTGGAGCGCCCGCTCCGGCTACGCGGCCGGCGGGATCCTGGCCGGGCAGGCCGGCGCCACCGCGGTGTTCGCGGCCAACGACCAGATGGCGCTGGGTCTGATGCGGGCGCTGCACGAGCGCGGCGTGAGGGTGCCCGAGGACGTCAGCATCGTCGGCTTCGACGACATCCCCGAGGCCGAGTTCCTGTCGCCGCCGTTGACCACGGTGCGACAGGACTTCGACGAGGTGGGCAGGCGCGGGATCGCGACCCTGCTGCGGCTGTTGGAGGACGACGAGCCGTCCACCGATCCGCCGATCGCGCCGACCCTGGAGGTCCGGCACAGCACCGCCGCGCCGCCCCGATGAAGGCGGCGCGGCGGCGGTACCCGCGCCTCAGCTCCTGGCCTTGCGCTTGTTGTAGACATCGAAGGCGACCGCCAGCAGCAGCACCAGGCCCTTGATGGCCTGCTGCCAGTCCGGGCTCAATCCAAGGATCGACATGCCCATGTTCATGACGCCCATGACCAGGGCGCCGACGATCGCTCCCACCACGGTGCCGATGCCGCCGGACGCCGAGGCGCCGCCGACGAAGGCCGCGGCGATGGCGTCCAGCTCGAAGTTGACGCCCGCCTTCGGGGTGGCGGAGGTGAGCCGGGCGGCGAAGATGACGCCCGCCAGTGCGGCCAGCACCCCCATGTTGATGAACACGACGAGGGTGTTCTTCTTGGTCTTGACGCCCGACAGCAGGGCGGCCTTCTCGTTGCCCCCCACCGCGTAGGTCTGGCGCCCGATCACCGACTTCTGCATCACGATCGAGTACAGCAATACGAGAGCGATCACGACGAGGCCCACGATCGGGATACCCTTGTGGACGGCCAGGGTGACGCTGAAGGCGTTGATGACGGCGATCAGCCCGACCACCTTGAGCCAAAACAGCGGCCGCGATCCGAGCCGCAGCCCGTAGGAGGCGCGCATCCGGCGGCCCCGCAGCTGAAGCCACACCACGACCGCCGAGGCGGCCAGGCCCAGGACCAGGGTCAGGACGTGGACGCCGTCGCCGGCCCCGGGCAGGTAGCCCGCGGCGATCTGGCGGAAGCCGTCGGGGAAGCCGGAGATGGTCTCGCCGTCCAGGACCCGCTGCGCCAGGCCGCGAAACAGCAGCATGCCCGCCAGGGTGACGATGAACGCCGGGATGCGCATGTAGGCGATCCAGAACCCTTGCCAGGCACCGATCGCGGCGCCCACCAGCAGCGCGGCCACCACGGCCACCGGCCACGGCAGACCCCAGTGGACGATCATGACGCCCGCGATGGCGCCGATCAGCGCGCACACCGAACCCACCGACAGGTCGATGTGCCCGTTGATGATCACCAGCATCATCCCGATGGCCAGCACCAGGATGTAGCTGTTCTGCAGGATCATGTTGGTGATGTTGATCGGCGTCAGGATGCCGCCGTTGTATTGGTACGTCAGGGTCTGGAACAGCAGCGCGATCAGCACCAGCGCCAGGATCATGCCGTACTGGCGCACGTTGCCGCGCAGGATCTGCCCGATCTCCTCCCGCATGCCCAGCCGCGCCTCGGCCGTCGGGGTCGGCGGCGCCTCGGGCGGCTCCGGGCGGGATTCGTCCAGTTTGGTCACGGGGTCACCGCCGTCGGCATGGTGCGGGTCATCAGTCTCATGACTTCCTCCTGTGTGGCCTCACGGCGGGAGAGTTCGCCGGTGATGCGGCCGGCGCTCATCGCGTAGATCCGGTCGCACAGGCCGAGTAGTTCCGGCAGTTCCGAGGAGATGACCAGGACGCCCTTGCCCTCGGCGGCCAGCTCCTGGATGATCGTGTAGATCTCGTATTTGGCGCCGACGTCGATGCCGCGGGTCGGCTCGTCCAGAATCAGCAGATCGGGCGTGGCGAACACCGACTTGGCCAGCACGACCTTTTGCTGGTTGCCTCCCGACAGCTGCCCGGCCTTTTGCAGGACGCTGGATGCCTTGACGCCCAGGCGTTGGCGCAGCCGCTCGGACTCCACCAGCTCGGCGTGCGCGCTGATGAAGAAGCCGCGGGCCACCTTGCGCAGCCCCGCCAGCATCATGTTGCGGCGGATGTCCTCCTCGAGCAGCAGCCCGTACTGCTTGCGATCCTCGGTGACGTAGGCGATGCCGTTGGCGATGGCCTCGGGCACCGTGGACAGCCGGACCGGCTTGCCGTCCTTGCGGGCGGTGCCGCTGATGTGGGAGCCGTAGGAGCGCCCGAACACGCTCATCGCCAGTTCGGTGCGCCCGGCGCCCATCAGCCCGGCCAGGCCCACCACCTCGCCGCGCCGCACGTTCAGGCTGGCGTCGCGCACCAGCTGGCGGTCGGCGACCTCGGGGTGGAAGACGTTCCAGTCGTTGATCTCGAAGAAGACCTCGCCGATGTCGGGATCGCGGGGCGGGAAGCGGTGCTTCATGTCCCGGCCCACCATGCCCTTGATGATGCGGTCTTCATCCACATCGTCTATCGCGACGTCGGCGGTCTCCACGACCTCGCCGTCGCGCAGGATCGTGATGGTGTCGGCCACCCGCAGCACCTCGTCGATCTTGTGGGAGATCAGGATGCAGGTGATGCCCTGCTTCCTCAGGTCCTTCAGCAGGTTCAACAGGTTGTCGCTGTCGGTCTCGTTGAGGGCCGCGGTGGGTTCGTCCAGAATCAACAGCCGGACGTCCTTGGCCAGGGCCTTGGCGATCTCGACCAGCTGCTGCTTGCCGACGCCGATGCCCGACACCAGGGCCTGCGGGTCGGCGTCAAGCCCGACGCGGTGCATCAGCTCCACGGCGCGGGTGTTGGTGGTGCGCCAGTCGATCAGCCCGCCGCGATGCCTTTCGTTGCCCAGGAACAGGTTCTCGGCGATCGACAGCTGCGGCACCAGCGCCAGCTCCTGGTGGATGATGACCACCCCGGCGGCCTCGCTGTCGCGGATGCCGCGGAACCTGACCTCGGCGCCGTCCAGCAGGATCTCGCCGCCGTAGTCGCCGTGGGGGTAGACCCCGCTGAGCACCTTCATCAGCGTGGACTTCCCGGCGCCGTTCTCGCCGACGAGCGCGTGAATCCGGCCGCGCTCGACGGCGAGGTTGACGTCCGTCAGCGCGCGCACACCCGGGAAGTCCTTGGTGATGGAGCGCATCTGGAGAATGTGGTCGGTCAACTGATGTCCTTTTTGGTGTAATAGCCGCTGTCGAGCAACGCGTGCTTGTAGTTGGTCTTGTCGACCGACACCGGATTCAGCAGATACGCCGGGACGACCTTCTTGCCGTTGTCGTAGGTCTTGGAGTCGTTGACCTTGGCCTTCTTGCCCTTCAGCGCGGCGTCGGTCATCTGCACCGCGAGCTTGGCGAGCTTGCGGGTGTCCTTGAAGACCGTCTGGGTCTGTTCGCCCTTGATGATCGACTTCACCGACGCCACCTCGGCGTCCTGGCCGGTGACGATGGGCAGCTTCTCGCCGCCGGAGCCGTAGCCACCGCTGGTGAGCGCCGACAGGATGCCGATGCTGATGCCGTCGTACGGCGACAGCACCGCGTCCAGGTGCTCCTTGGCGTAGTTGGCGCTCAGCAGGTCCTCCATGCGCGACTGGGCGGTGGCGCCGTCCCAGCGCAGCGTGGTGACCTTCTTCATCTCCGTCTGTCCACTACGGACGACGAGCTTCTTGGACTTCAGGTACTTGTTCAGCACCGACATCGCGCCGTTGAAGAAGTACTTGGTGTTGTTGTCGTCGGCGGAGCCGGCGAACAGCTCGATGTTGAACGGCCCCTTGCCGTCGGCGAGGCCCAGTTTGTCCTCGATGTAGGAACCCTGCAGCACCCCGACCTTGAAGTTGTCGAAGGTGGCGTAGTAGTCGACGTTCTTGGTGCCCAGGATCAGGCGGTCGTACGAGATGACCTTGATGTCGGCGTCGGCGGCCTCCTGGAGGACCCCGTTGAGCGACTTGTTGTCGATCGGGGCGATCACCAGGGCCTTGACGCCCTTGGTGACCATGTTCTCCACCTGGGACACCTGGTTTTCGATGACGTCCTCGCCGTACTGCAGGTCGGCGTCGTAGCCGGCGGCCTTGAACGCCTTCACCATGTTCTTGCCGTCGGCCACCCAGCGCTCGGAGGACTTGGTGGGCATCGCGATGCCGATGGTCCCCTCGCCGCCGCTATCGCCGCCGCACGCCGCGGTGGCCAGCAGGACTCCCGCGCTGGACGCGGTCAGCAGGACCTGTCTTCTGTTGAGGCTCATGCGTTTTCGCTCCTTGAGTCGATGTGGATGGTGGGGCGCTCATACCTGGACGCACTCCATGCCGGCGGCGCGGGCGAAGGTCCGCCAGCGCTCGGCGTGCGAGCCGAGGTTCATCACCTGGTGGTGGGGGCCGCCGGCCAGCAGCCAGGCGTCCATGCAGGCGCGCAGGCCGCTGGCGGGCCGGAACTGGCCGTAGGGCATCTCGAGGGCGGGCAGGGGCGGGGCGTCGAGCACCTCGCCCTCGGCAACCACGAGACGGAACCGTTCTCCCCCAAGTGAAACCAGACAGGCCAGGGTGGCCGGTCCGGGCTGGTAGCGGAACAGGAAGGTGGGCGGGTCGGCGAGCTTGCCGATGCCGAGACCGCGCTTGATCAGCCGCACCGGCTCGTCGTCCCGGGCGACGCGCCAGTTGCCCTCGCCCATGTGGCTCATGAGGATCGAGTCGGACGGGAAGTCCATGGCGTACATCTCGGTGAAGTGGCCGTCGCCGATCAGCTGGTGCCCGGCGTAGACCATGGCGGCGGCCAGGGCGTCGCCCTCGGCGCCGTAGCCGTATCCCTTGGCCATCAGGGACGACGCCGCGGCCAGCGGCAGCCGGGTGAAGCGCCCGTCCTCGCCGATGGCGTCGAAGTGGGTGGAGTAGGCCGACAGGCCCCGTTCGACGAGGATGTCCTCGATGGCCAGCTGCATCCGGGCGTGGTCGTCGCGCTCCTCATCGGACAGTTTCGGGTCGATGGCGAAGCGTCCGTCCTCCCAGGACCTCAGGTCCACGACGCGATCGCCGTCGACGTCCTTCATGCCGCGCCACAGGTCGCCGGGCGCGACGAAGCTGATCTCGGGCCCCAGCGCCCGAAGCAGGGCGTTCTCGTCGACCCGGATGTCCCCCATGTGGTTCATGGCGTAACCGAAGACGCCGACACGCAGGTTTCGCCAGGCCGTGACCGCGCGGGCGGAGCGCGCCCAGTGCGCGAAGCGTTCGGCGAAGGAGTCGGCGCGCCAGTCGTCGGTGATGACCTCGAAGGGCCGGTCGGCGCGCACCATCGCGTTGGCGGTGTCCTGGGCGCCGTGGATGCCCTGGTTATAGGTCATGTCGGCCATGTCCCACCGCGCGGTCACGGCCGGTTCGGGCTGGATGTTGGCCAGGCACACCGGAAGCCGGTTGTCGTTGAACAGCCGGGCCACCCGCATCGCCGGGCCGTAGGTCAGCATGGTCACGAGCACGCCGTCGAGGCGCCGGCCCGCGAAGTCGGCCATCACCGCCTCGGCGTCGGCGCGGCTCTTCACCGGCGGCCCCACCACGAACTCCGCCACGCCGGACAGGCGCTCGGCGATGTCGGTGGCGTAGGACGCCTGCCGGTCGGTGATTCCGGGGATCATGTGGTCGTACAGGTCCTGCATGATGCCCAGCAATCCGATGCGCGGCTTGGTATCGGTCATCGTGTTCCCTTCGCCGGGGCCTGCTGTCCGTACTGGTTCTGGTAGCGCTCGTAGAGGGCGTCCACATTGACGTCGTCGATGGGCACGGGTTCGCCCAGCGACCGTGCCAGGTGGACGGTGCGGGCGACGTCCTCGCACATCACGGCGGCCTTGACCGCGGCGCGGGCGCCGGGGCCGATGGCGAAGACGCCGTGGTTGCGCATCAGCACCGCGGGCGAGCGGTGGCCGCGCAGGGTCGCCACGATGCCCCGGCCGATGTCGTCGTTTCCGATGCGCGCGAACGGACCCACGGGGATCTCGCCGCCGAACTCGTCGGCCATCGCGGTCAGCACGCACGGGATCGCCTCGCCGCGAGCGGCCCAGGCGGTGGCGTACGGGGAGTGGGTGTGCACCACGCCGCCCACGTCGGGGAGGTGCCGGTAGACGTAGGCGTGCGCGGCGGTGTCGCTGGACGGGGAATGGTCGCCCTGAAGCGGATTGCCGTCGGCGTCGCACACCACCATCGACTCGGGGGTGAGCTCGGCGTAGGAGACGCCGCTGGGTTTGATGACGAAGCGGTCGGTGCCCGCCAGCCGCGCCGACACGTTGCCCGCGGTCCACGCCACCAGGCCCCACCGCACCAGCTCGCCGTGCAGCTCCACCAGCTCCGCGCGCAGCCGCGCCACCTCCGTCGACGCGTTCATGACGCCGCCTGATTGCGGTTCCGGCGCAGCCGATGCAGGATGTCGTCACCGCCGCGTCCGAAGTGGTCGTGGAGGCGACGGTATTCGCCGTACAGGGCGTCGTATGCCTTGGCGTTGTGGGGATCGGGGCGATAGACATTGGGGTTGACGCGCCCCATGACGGACGCGGCCGAGGCGACGTCGGGGTGGGCGCCGGCCGCCACGGCGGCGTGGATCGCCGCGCCCAGCGCCGAGCCCTGCGCCGAACCGATGGTGGACAAGGCTTTGCCGCACACGTCGGCGTAGGTGCGCATCACGAACGGGTTCTTCAGCAGGCCGCCGGCGACCACGCATTCGGTGACGGGCACGCCCGCGTTGCCGAATTCCTCCATGATGGTGCGGGTGCCGAACGCCGTGGCCTCCACCAGGGCCCGGTACACGTCCTCCGGTGTGGACGACAGGGTGAGCCCGGCGATGACGCCGGACAGCTCGTGGTCGACCAGCACCGAACGGTTGCCGCTCATCCAATCCAGCGCCACCAGGCCGTGCTGGCCGACCCTCTGGGTCGCGGCCTTGTCGCTGAGCAGTCGATGGGCGTCGACGCCGCGCCGCCGCGCCTGTTCCCGGTAGGACTCCGGAAGATAGGAGTCGGCGAACCAACCGAAGATGTCGCCCACGCCGCTCTGCCCGGCCTCGTACCCCCAGCTTCCGGCGACGATGCCGTCTTCGACGACGCCGCACATCCCCCGGACCTCCGCGAGGTTGGCGCCGTTGAGCATGTGGCAGGTGGAGGTGCCCATCACCATGAGCATCTGGCCCGGGGCGGTGGCGCGGGCGGCCGGCGCGGTGACGTGGGCGTCCACATTCCCGGTGGCCACGGCGATCCCGACGTTGAGGCCGGTCCACTCGGCGGCCCGGGTGGTGAGCCCGCCGGCCAGCGACCCGAGGGGCGACAGCGGGTGGGCGATCTTGTCGCGCACCAGGGTGGCCAGCCCGGGGTGCAGCGCCGCCAGGTAGTCGGGGTCGGGCCACCGTCCATCCTGGTACATGCCCTTGTAGCCCGCGGTGCACAGGTTGCGGTTCTCGCTGCCGCACAACTGCCACACGATCCAGTCGGCGGCCTCGATCCAGCGTTCGGCGCGCCGGTAGACCTCGGGGTCCTCCTCCAGCATTTGCAGCGCCTTGGCGAACTGCCACTCCGAGGAGATCTTGCCGCCGTAGCGGGCGATCCAGCCCTCGCCGCGTTCGTGGGCCAGCGCGGTGATCCGGTCGGCCTGCGGCTGGGCGGCGTGATGCTTCCACAGCTTCGGGTAGGCGTGCGGGCGGTCGCTCAGCTCCGGCATCCAGCACAGTGGAGTGCCGTCGGCGGCGGTGGGCAGCACGGTGCAGGCGGTGAAGTCGGTGGCGATGCCGATGACGCTGGCCGGGTCGATGCCGGCGTCCTCCACGGCGGCGGGGACGGCGCGTTTCAGGACGTCCAGGTAGTCGCCGGGCTCCTGCAACGCCCAGTCGGGCGGGAGTTCGGCGCCGGTGGACGGCAGGGCGCGGTCGATGACGCCGTGGGCGTAGGCGTGCTCGGCGGTGCCGAGCTCGGCGCCGTCGGACACCCGCACCACCAGGGCGCGGCCGGACAGGGTGCCGAAATCTATGCCGACGACGTGTCGGCCGGGGTGTTGAGTCATGTGTGATCGCTTGTCGGGGCTGGAATGTTAACGCAAACATTCTTGGCACGGACCCGAGAACATGTCAATAGCGTGTCGTAAATATTTCGCCTTTTTGATGTCTGTCCGGCGAAAAACCGGGACGGCCCCCCGCAAATCGCCCGGCCGCCTCACCCGTCGCGACCGCGGCCGTCACGAACTCACACAATCCAAAGTAGCGGCGTTAACATCGTGCGGCGCCCGGCGTTTCGTACACCGGGCGCTCACCTGGTGTCGCAGCGGCGGTGTAATGATGGTCGGCATGGCTGAAGCCCGTGACAACGAAGCCGCGGTGGGGCGCGTTCTGGGCACCGAGGACGCCACCCCCCTGATGTTCTGGGTGGCGGTCGCCGAGGGGGCCTACCTCCAGCTGGACGACGTGGTGGTGACCCGCCGCGAGGTGCCCGGCCGGGGGACGGTGACGGTGTCCGGAGTGGTCACGGCCGTGCGCTCCCGCCACGAGGGTGCCCAGTTCGACTCCGACGTCTTCGCGATCTCCGACGGCCAGCTGCCCGCGCAGGTGCAGGAGGCCGCCGAGATCACCGTGACCCGGGTGGAGCCCGAGGTCTTCGTGCCGCCGTGCCCCGGCGACGAGGTGTTCAGGGCGACCGGCAGCGACCGGGACTCGGCGCTCTACTTTGACCAGATGAGCCGCCAGGTGCCGCTGGGCTTCAGCCGCGACGGCGAGCCGGTGTTCCTCAACGCCGACTTCCTCGACGGCACCCGCGGCGCGCACGTGTCCATTTCGGGCATCTCCGGGGTGGCCACCAAGACCAGCTTCGCGACCTGGTTGTTGTTCGCGCTGTTGCATTCGAAGGCGCTGGGGCCCGAGGCGGTCAACACCAAGGCCCTGATCTTCAACGTCAAGGGCGAGGACCTGCTGCTGCTCGACCACGACAACGTCAAGCTGGACGACGACCTGCGCGCCGACTACCGCAAGCTCGGCCTGGAGGCCGCCGCCTTCGGCTCGGTGACGGTGCTGGCCCCGGCCCGCGCCGGCGACCGCAACGGCGTGCCGGACGTCGCCTGCCGCACCACCGGCGTGGAGTCGTTCTACTGGACGGTGGCCGAGTTCTGCTCCGAACGCCTGCTGCCCTTCGTGTTCGCCGACGCCGACGACGAGCGCCAGCAGTACACGATGGTGGTGCACCAGGTCGCGGCGAAGCTGCAACGCGAGGCCAAGCCCAAGGACGACGGCGGCGCCGTCATAGACGGCCAGCTGGTGTCGTCCTATGGGGACCTTGTGGATCTGTTGTGCGACAGGCTGTCCGACGATGACACCCGGGGCACGTGGGCCGGCACGGCGATCGGGCTGGGCACGGTGAACGCGTTCATCCGCCGCCTCATCTCGTCCACACGCGACATCGGGCGGCTGGTGCGCGGCGACCTGCCGCCGCGGCGCGCCCACGGCGTCACCTCCGACACCGGCGCCCAGGTCACCGTGGTGGACCTGCACAACCTGCCCGACCGGGCGCAGCGCTTCGTCGTGGGGGTGACGCTGCGGGCGGAGTTCGAGCGCAAGGAGAAGGCCGGAACCGCGCGGCCCCTACAGTTCGTGGTGCTGGACGAGTTGAACAAGTACGCGCCGCGCGACGGCACCAGCCCGATCAAGGAGATCCTGCTGGACATCGCCGAGCGGGGGCGGTCGCTCGGGGTGGTCCTGGTGGGGGCGCAGCAGACCGCCAGCGAGATCGAGCGGCGCATCGCCGCCAACAGCGCGATCCGGGTGGTGGGTCGCCTCGACCCGGCCGAGTCCGGGCGCCCGGAGTACGGGTTCCTGTCGCAGGGCCAGCGGCAGCGCGCCGTGATGGCCAAGCCGGGCACCATGTTCGTGGCGCAGCCGGAGCTGCCGGTGCCGCTCGTGGTGAACTTCCCCTTCCCGTCGTGGGCGACGCGCCCGGTGGAGGCGGCGGCTCCCCCGGCGACGGCGCTGCGGTCCAAGACCCAGACGGTGGACCCCTTCGAGCTTGCCTCGGCCGACGACGACATTCCCTTCTAGGAGCGCGATTTGCGGATTCTGCACACTTCGGACTGGCACGTGGGTGCCACCCTGAAGGGACAGTCCAGGATGGTCGAGCAGACTGCGGTGTTCGGCGAGATGGTCGAGCTGGCCCGCGCCGAACAGCCCGACCTGGTGATCGTGGCCGGCGACCTCTTCGACACCGCGGCGCCGTCGGCGGCGGCCCAGAAGTTGCTGGTGCGCACCCTGTCGGCGCTGCGTTCATGCGGGGCGGACGTGATCGCGGTGGCGGGCAACCACGACCACGGCGGCGCCATCGACGCGCTGCGTGGCTGGGCGGACGCGGCCGGGATCAACCTGCGCGGCAAGATCGGCGGCGCGGGCGACCACCTGGTCACGGGGCGCACCCGGGACGGTGTGGACTGGAAGTGCGCGGCGCTTCCCTTTGTGTCGCAACGCTACGCGGTGCGCGCCACCGAGCTGTTCGACCTGACGGCCGCCGAGACCGGGCAGTCCTACGCCGACCACCTGCGGCGGCTGATCGCCGTGTTGTCGGCGTCCTTCGACGCCTCGGCGGTCAACCTGATCACCGGGCACCTGACGGTGGTGGGCGGCAAGATCGGCGGCGGCGAGCGGGAGGCCCACACCGTGGCCGACTACGCGGTCCCGGCCACGATCTTCCCGGCGGCCACGCATTACGTGGCCCTGGGCCACCTGCACCGGCACCAGCGGATCACCGGCGGCTGCCCGATCCGCTACAGCGGGGCGCCGCTGGCGGTGGACTTCGGCGAGGAGTCCTACACGCCCGGGGTGGTGCTGGTCGACGTCACTCCCGACACACCTGCCCGCGCCCGTCACGTCCCGCTGACCAGCGCGACGCCGCTGCGGACCCTGCGCGGCAGCCTGGAGGAGCTGCGAGAGGCCGAAGTGGACGACCACGAGTGGCTTCGGGTGTACATCAGGGAAAAGCCGCGCGCGGGTCTGCGCGAGGAGGCCCAGGAGCTGTTCCCGCAGGCGATCAGCATCCACATCGACCCGGCGATGACGGACCGGGCAGCGGTGCCGCGCGCCAGCCGGGCCGGGCGCACCCCGCGTCAGCTGTTCGCCGATTACCTGGCGGAGAACAATCACGACGATCCGGCGGTGACCGAGCTGTTCGACCGGTTGTACGACAAGGTGTCCACGGTCGGACCCGACGCGGGGGCCGATGCCTGATGCGACCGCTGCGCCTCGACATGGAGGGCTTCGGCACCTTCAGCAGGTCCACCACCATCGACTTTTGCGACGCCGACTTCTTCGCCCTGGTGGGCCCCACCGGTTCCGGGAAGTCCACGGTGCTGGACGCGATCTGCTTCGCGCTGTACGGGCGCGCGCCCCGCTGGGGCACCGGGATCGAGTACGCCCTGGCGCCGTCGGCCACCTCGGGGAAGGTGCGGCTGGTGTTCTCCGCCGCCGAGACCCGCTACGTGGCGACCCGGGTGGTGAAGCGCGGATCGCGCGGCAAGGTCACCACGACCAGCGCCGCGCTGGAGAAGCTGCCGCCCGGAACCACCGACGCCGATCTGGACCGGGTGTCGGACCTGATCGGCACGCCCCTGTCGAGTTCGGCCAAGGGCCTCAGCGAGCACGTCGAGCGCATCATCGGCCTGCCCTTCGACCAGTTCACCAAGTGCGTGCTGCTGCCGCAGGGGGCGTTCGCGGAGTTCCTGCACTCCTCGGCGGCCGACCGGCGCAAGATCCTGGAGAACCTGCTGGGTTGCGCGGTGTACCGCGACATCCAGACCGTCGCGGGCGAGGAGCACCGGGCCGCCGAGGCGGTGCTGTCGCATCTGGACAGGCAGCTGTCGGGCCTGGGCACGGTCACCGACGAGGCGATCACCGCGGCCGAGCAGCGCGTCGAGGCGTCCGAGGCGGTGGCCGCCGACGTGCGCGGCCAGGTGCCGAGGCTGGACACCCTGAACCGCGAGGCGGCCGCGGCGTCCGAGGCGTTGAAGGCGGTGGACGCCGAGACCGCGCTGCTGACCTACATCCGGCGTCCCGACAATGTGGACTCCATCGCCGAGGACGTGGCGGCCTCGGCCGCCGCCGTCGCCGAGGCCCGCGGCGAGGTGTCGCGCGCCGAGGAGGCCGAGGAGCGGCTGCGCTCCCGCCTGGCCGACGTCGACCTGGCGCGCGTCGACCGGCTGCTGGCCGAGCACGCCAAGGCCGCCGACATCGCCGACAAGGTCGCCAAGGGCACCCCGCTCACCGAGGCCGCCGAGGCCGCGCACACCGCCGCCAAGGAGCACCAGTCGCGCGCGGTCGCGGCGGTGGCCGAGGCCGAGAACGCCCTCGACGCGGCCAAGACGGCCGACCTGGCCGCGACG
>NZ_DASQPW010000277.1:0-4177 GCF_035643755.1 Stackebrandtia sp.
CAGCTCGCCGACGTCGCCGGAGCCGAGCACCGTCACGTCGCGCGCCACCTTGCCCAGGCCGCCCGCGACCATCGCCAGCGCCGCCGCCAGCCGCGCGGGGCGCGTGCGCTCGGTGTGCCAGGGGACGACCGGATCGGCCAGACCCAGCCTCCGCGCGAAGTCGCGCAGGATCGGCAAACCTTGGCCCGCATGGCCTTCCAGGATTCCCACGGGGCCGCCCAGCTGGGCGGCCAGGCCGCGGCGGGCGCGGTCGAGTTCGGCGCGGGCGGCGTCGATGCCGCCCAGCCATCCCGCGGCGAGGGTGCCGAAGGTGGTGGGTGCGGCGTGCTGCCCGAGGGTGCGTCCGATTTGGAGCGTGTCGCGGTGGCGGTCCGCGAGGGACGCCGCTGCCCCGGCCGCCGCCGCGAGTCGCTCGGAG
Organism: Stackebrandtia sp.; assembly: GCF_035643755.1. Taxonomy (NCBI): domain Bacteria; kingdom Bacillati; phylum Actinomycetota; class Actinomycetes; order Glycomycetales; family Glycomycetaceae; genus Stackebrandtia; species Stackebrandtia sp. The sequence continues at coordinate 419 of NZ_DASQPW010000277.1, forward strand.
ATGACGGCGGTGGCGCGCTGCGACACCAGCATCATCGCGGTGTGCATGATGTCCTGACTGGTGGCGCCGTAGTGCACCCAGCCCGCCGCGTGGGGCGGTACCGCCTCGCCGAGGGCGGCCACCAGCGGCACCACGGGCGAGGCCGACGCGGCCAGCGCGAACACGTCGGTGGTCACCGCGTCCGATCGGCACGCCTCGCCGATCGCCTTGGCGGCGTCGTCGGGGATCACGCCCGCCGCCGCGAGGGCGTCGGCGAGCGCCGCCTCGGCGGCGAGCATGGACGCCAGCCACGCCGCCGGGCCGCAGGCGGCGTCGACCTCGGGATCGCCGAACACGGGGCCGAACGGGTCCTCATAGGGCGAAGAACACGGTCTCATCGTCACCCCGCAGCCGAATGTCGAAGCGCAGCGCGTTGCCGTCGGGCACCGCGATCAATGTGGAGGCCCGGGACGGATCGGGCAGGCGCGACAGCACCGGGTCGGCCCGGTTGGCGTCGGTCTCGTCGGGGAAGTACACGCGGGTCACCAACTGCCGCAACAATCCCCGCGCCAGGACGCAGACGGTCAGGTGGGGGGCGTGCGGCCCGTCCGCCGACGGAACCGGACCGGGCTTGACCGTGTGGATCGCGTACATCCCGTCGGCATCGGTGGGGCAGCGGGCGAACCAGCGGGGCCCGGACGCGCCGCGACCGCGCGGGTCGTCGGGGTGGTCGAAGCGGCCGTCGGGATCGGCCTGCCAGGTCTCGATCAGCGCGTCGGGCACGGGCGCCCCCGAGCCGTCGCGCACCGTGCCGTGCACCGTGATCAGGCCCGGGGTGCCGGGCGGGGCCGCGTAGGGGCCGTCGGGCCAGGGCAGCGCGAAGGCGAAGAACGGGCCGACCGTCTGCGATGGAGTGGTCATGACGCGTCATCCTCGAATATGGACGCCCGCGTCCCGCGCAGCACGATGTCGAAGCCGAAGCCAAGGGCGCGTTCGGGAATCGTGGTGTCGGGGTCGAAGCGGGCGATCATGCGCCGCCGGGCGGCCTGGTCGGGGACCGAGGCGTAGATCGGGTCGAAGTCGAACAGCGGATCGCCGGGGAAGTACATCTGGGTGACCAGGCGCTGGGCGAAGGCCCGCCCGAACAGCGAGAAGTGGATGTGGGCGGGCCGCCAGGCGTTGTGGTGGTTCTTCCACGGGTAGGCGCCGGGTCTGATGGTCTCGAAGCGATAGCGGCCGTCGGCGTCGGTGACGGTGCGCCCCGCGCCGGTGAAGTTCGGATCCAGCGGGGCGGGATGCCGGTCCAGGTCGTGGATGTAGCGTCCCGCGGCGTTGGCCTGCCACACCTCCACAAGGGTGTGTGGCACCGGGCGGCCGCCTGAGTCGCGCACCTGCCCCGACACGATGATGCGCTGCCCCAAGGGTTCCCCGGCGTGCCCGGCGGTGAGGTCGGCATCGCCCGGGCCCACCCGATCGTCGCCCAGCAGCGGCCCGGTGATCTCGGTGAGGGACTGGCGCAGCGGCACCAGCGGCCGCGACGGGGCGCGCAGCACCGTGGAGGTGTAGTCCGGCCACAGGTACGCCGGTTGCGTGTCGGAGTCGTCGATGTACTGGGGCATGTCGATCATGTCGCCGCCTTCCTTCGTGGCGCCAGGGCCCGCAGCGCCGCCAGCTCCCCTTCGGACGGGGGCGCGGTTCGCTTCGGCGCACGCGGCACGCGCAGGTCCCAGCCGCACGCCTCGCGCGCCCGCTGTTCGGTGACGCCGGGGTGCAGGTGGGTCAGCGCCAGTTCGCCGTCGCCGTCGGGGGAGTAGACCCCCAGGTCGGTGATGACGGTGGTCGGCCCGGAGCACACCGAGGTGATGAAGTCGACCCGCTCGACGAACGAGCGCGGCGACTGTCGCAACACGACGATCGCCTCCTTGCTGGACGCCGCGATCTCCGGCGCGCCACCGGCTCCCGGCAGCCGCACCGCCGGGGCCCGGTAGTCGTCGCCGATCACGGTGGTGTTGATGTTGCCGAGGCGGTCGATCTGGGCGGCGCCGAGGAAGCCGATGTCGACGCGGCCCGCCTGCAGCCAGTAGTTGAAGATCTCCGGCACCCCGACCACGGCGTCGGCGGTCTCGGCCAGCACGCCGTCCCCGATGGACAACGGCAGGTGATCGGGTTTGGCGCCAATGGTTCCCGATTCGTAGATCAACACCAGGTTCGGCGCGTGGGTGCGCCGGGCCAGATTCGCGGCGGTGCTGGGAAGACCGATGCCCACGAAACACCGCGCCCCGTCACGCAGCGCCCGCGCCGCCGCGACGGTCATCATCTCCTCGGTGGTGTGGTTCATACCGCCGCCCCCAGGTGCTCGCGAATCCAGCCCGCGAAGGCTTCCCGGTCGCGGGAGATGGCGTCCCAGGCGAGGTAGAAGTCGTTGTCGCGTTCGTAGTATCCGTGCGCATAGGACGGATGTGCCCCTCGTGGACAGTGCGCCACCGCCGTCACCACCCACGACGGCAAAACGACCGCGCCGGGCCGGGGCGTCAGCTCGTCGACGATCTCCTCGACCGTCACCAGGCACCGGCGGGCCGCCAGCACCGCCTCCTTCTGCACGCCGGTGATGCCCCACAGCTGGACGTTGCCGGACCGGTCGGCGCGCTGCGCGTGCACCACCGTCACGTCGGGCCGCAGCGCGGCCACCGCGGTGAGCTCCTGCCCGGTGAAGGGGCACTCGATCGGTGCGACGTTGGCGGTGCGCCGCATCAGATCCGTTCCGGTGTAGCCGCGCAGCACCGCGAAGGGGAGGCCCGAGGCGCCCGCGGCGTAGCGGTTGGCCATGCCGGCGTGGCTGTGCTCCTCGAGCTCCACATTCGACGGCCAGCCGTTCTCCACCGCGTCGCGAAAGCGATGCAGGGAACCGACTCCGGGGTTGCCACCCCAGGAGAAGACCAGCTTGCGCGCGCAGCCGGCTCCGATCAGCTGGTCGTACACCACGTCCGGCGTCATGCGCACCAGCGTCAGCTCCCGGCGGCGCTGCCGGATGATCTCGTGCCCGGCGGCGAAGGGGATCAGGTGGGTGAAGCCCTCGAGCGCGACGGTGTCGCCGTCGCCGATCAGGTCGGCCACGGCGTCGGGGAGCGGAAGCAGCGCGGTCATGGACACCTTCTGGAGTTCGATGAACGAACATCAATCCATATACCGGACGATACTGGCTGGGAGGCTTCGCGGTCAACCGTTGTCGGCGCCTTGACTTCCCGTCCGCTCTGCCAATAGCATCGATAACTGCACACATGTTTGTATGGCGAACAAGGCGGATGGCATGACCGACCGGCGCGCACTCATCATCGACAACCGACCGGTCGGTGCGGCGTCCGGCAAGTCCACGCCCGACATCAACCCGTACACACAGGACGCCTTCGCCACCGTGGCGGCGGCCAGCGCGGGCGACATCGCCGCCGCGGTCTCGGCGGCCGACGACGCCCGCGCCGAGTGGGCCGCTACACCGCCGTCACGCAAGCGCGCGATCCTGTGGGGCGCCGCCGATCTGCTGGAGTCCCGCGTCGAGGCGGCCGTGGCGCTGATGACCGCCGAGACCGGGGCGACGGGCGGCTGGGCGGGCTTCAACGTCGCCCTCGGCGCGGCCATGCTGCGCGAGGCGGCCGCCGCGGTCACCCGTCCGATCGGCGAGGTGCTGGCCACCGACGCCCCCGGGGCGCTGTCCCTTTCGGTGCGTCAACCCGCCGGGGTGGTGGCGGCCTTCGCGCCCTGGAACGCCCCGATCATCCTGGGCTG